>JALSKR010000044.1 GCA_026988735.1 Sulfurimonas sp. | reverse complement strand
TCGGTATGGAGGGCTACATACATAACGGCGAAACTCTCGGAGATAAAAGTACAAAACAGCGTTTTCATATCTGTTTGTATGCCAAAAATAAAAAGGGATATGAAAACCTCATGTATCTCTCTTCAAAGGCTTTTATAGAGGGCTTTTACTACTTCCCTCGAATTAACAAAAAAGAGCTTAGAGAACATAGTGAAGGGCTTATCTGTACTTCTGCCTGTCTGCAGGGGGAAGTAAACTGGCACTTAAATCTGCAAAATGAGAGAAATGTAAAAAACGGAGCACTCGGATATGAGGGTGCTTTAAATGTTGCACGGGAGTATCAGGATATTTTCGGTGATGATTTTTATCTTGAACTGATGCGTCACGGTATTGGAGATCAGCTTTATATAGACGAGCAGATTTTAAAAATATCTAAAGAGACTGGCATTAAAGTTGTCGCAACAAATGATACACACTATACTTATCCTGATGATGCCCAGTATCATGAAGCTTTTATGTGTATAGGGATGAATAAACTCTATGACGATCCAAACCGTATGCGTCACTCTGTGCATGAGTTTTACATCAAATCTCCTGATGAGATGGCACGGCTTTTTGCAGATATACCTGAGGCTTTGGAACATACTCAGGAAATTACAGATAAAATAGAAGATTTTGTGCCGATTGTAAAATCACCGACACCGCCTAACTTTAAATTTACGCAGGAGTATGCCGAGGCAGAAGGGCTTGATATAGATTTTGAAGATGATCCTCCTTTGCCTGAAAATGCCACAGAAGAAGAGAAAAAAAAGTGGATGAGTGCGGCTGATAAAAATGATGCTGAATATTTCATAGTCAAATGCCGACAAGGGCTTGAAAAGCGTCTCAAAATTGTACCAAGTGAGCGACATCAAGAGTATCGTGACAGACTAGAGTTTGAAATGAATATCATAAACTCTATGAAATTTCCGGGTTATATGATGATTGTTTGGGATTTTGTCAAAGAGGCAAAGCGTTTGGGTATTGCCGTTGGGCCGGGGCGTGGTTCGGCTGCGGGAAGTCTTGTTGCCTACTCTTTAGAGATTACCGACATTGACCCTATGAAGTATGATCTACTCTTTGAGCGTTTTTTAAATCCTGAACGGGTTAGTATGCCCGATATTGATATGGACTTTATGCAGGCACGCCGTGGAGAAGTTATAGACTATGTAACAAAAAAATATGGTCGAAATCAGGTTGCACAAATCATTACCTTTGGTTCACTTCTTGCAAAAGGGGTTATCCGTGATGTTGCCCGTGTTTTAGATATGCCACTCTCTAAAGCTGACCAGATGGCAAAGCTTGTTCCTGATGAACTCGGCATTACACTTAACGGCAAAACAAAAAACGGAGAGTTTAAAGAGGGTGCTTTTCAAAAAGAGCCCAAATTGCGCGAACTTATAGAGAGTGATCCGCAGGTAGGACGTGTTTGGGAATTTGCTAAAAAGCTTGAAGGACTTAAGCGAAATGCCGGAATGCATGCCGCGGGTGTTGTCATAAGCAATGAAGAGTTATGGAAAAAAACACCAATTTATAAGCCATCAGGTGAGGATACTTTTGTAACACAGTATTCGCTCAACTATATGGAAGATGTCGATTTAATCAAATTTGACTTCTTGGGGCTAAAGACACTCGATGTAATTGACAATGCAATCAAACTCATTAAAAGAAGGTATAACAAAGAGATAGACTGGCACCAGATAGACGAAAATGACAAAAATGTTTATGATGTCATTCAAACCGGTGAAACAGTCGGAATGTTCCAGATAGAATCTTCGGGTATGCAGGATTTGAACCGTCGCTTGAAGCCTTCAAACTTTGAGGATTTAATTGCGGTCTTGGCGCTGTATCGTCCGGGTCCTATGGAATCAGGGATGCTTGATGACTTTATAGAGCGTAAACATGGTCGTCAAGAGATTACCTATGTCTTTCCTGCACTTGAAGAGATTCTCAAGCCTACCTATGGGGTTATCGTCTATCAAGAACAGGTAATGCAGATTGTGCAGACTATCGGTGGCTTCTCTCTTGGCGGTGCAGATATTGTGCGTCGTGCCATGGGGAAGAAAAAAGTCGATGAGATGCTCAAATACAACAAAGAGTTCTCTGAGGGAGCAGCCAAACAGGGGCTCGATTATCAAACAGCCTCTGAACTTTTTGACCTCATTGAAAAATTTGCCGGTTATGGTTTTAACAAGTCCCACTCAGCTGCTTATGCGATGGTCACTTTTCAAACTGCATGGCTCAAAACATATTATCCGAATGAATTTATGGCGGCACTTTTAACAAGTGATAAAGACAATACTGAAAAAGTAGTTCGCTATATTGATGAAGTAAAACGCATGGGTATTGAGCTTTCTCCTCCTGATATTTGTGACTCTTATTTGGAGTTTTCTGCCATTACAAAAAATGAGCAGGAGATTATTCTTTTTGGTTTGGGTGGTATAAAAGGTGTAGGTGAAGCGGCTATTTATGCCATGATAGAAGAGCGTGAACAAAATGGTAACTACAGCTCTTTGCAGGATTTTGTAAACAGAATTGAGCCAAGCAAGGTAAACAAGCGTGTGATTGAAGCCATCATAAAATCAGGCGGATTTGACAGATACGGCTACTCGCGTAAAGCACTTTTAGACCAGATAGAGTTGATTGTAGAGACGGCAAAAAAGGCAAGTGAAGCAAAGAAAAATGCAGTCGGCTCTCTTTTTGGAGATGATGAAGAGATTACAACAGTCAAACTCGAACTCACAAACTCAGATGAGTATGAACTCAAAGAGATTTTAGAATTTGAAAAAGAGACTTTGGGATTTTATGTCTCAGGACATCCGATGGATGATTTTAGAGAGGAGTTAAATGAGTTAAACTATACACTCTCATCAGAGCTTGAAAGCATTAAAGACGGCTCTTTTGCTATCTTTATAGGAAAAGTTGAAGAGATAACGAAAAAAATCTCTAAAAAAGGAAATCAGTTTGGCATAGTCAACCTTATGGACTTTCATGGCAATATTGAAATTATGCTCTTTTCTGACAAGCTCGAACAGCTCACTGAAATGGACTTGGAAGAGCCGGTTGCTTTTAAAGCAAGAGTCACGCATACAGATTTTGGACCGCGTTTAAATGTTACAAAACTGATGACACTCAAACAGGCAAAAAAAGAGACAAAAAAAGTAAAAAAAGAGATTCAAGAAGCACCGCCGGAGCCAATTAATCTGGCTGTGAGACTCAGCACTGATTTTGATGTGCTTGAAAAACTCTACACGATTATAAGACAAACCCCGGGCAACCGACCACTTAAAGTGACCATAGTCTCCAAACTACACAATGTCGTGATAGATTCTGCCATACATGTAAACTCACAGCTCATTACGGCTTTAGAGGGCAATGAATTTGTGGATATTATAGAGTGATGAACCTTCTTTACATGTAAAGTGTTTGAAAGTGTATGTTATAATATGTAAAAAATTACATAAAATAGGGTGTAAAAATGATCGAAAAAACAAATGAGCATTAATGTTTCAAAAATCACTCCTTAAAAATTTTATAAAATCTTTTCAAGCTCCCGATGCGAGTAAAATCTTAAAACTTGTTACAAAAGAGAAGTTCATAGCAGAAGATGC
>JALSKR010000043.1 GCA_026988735.1 Sulfurimonas sp. | reverse complement strand
CTTTATCTGGCTGAGATTTATTGCTGCTAAACAGCCTCTATAATGTTTCTGCCGTTTTCTTTGGCACAGTAAAGCATCTTGTCTACAATCATTACATATTCGTCAAGCAGAACATGCTTGTAGATTTGATCAGGCTTAATCCACATAGCACCCATACTTACAGTAGCCTGTAACTTTTGTCCATCAACTTCAAGAACTGCAGCTTCGAAGGCCTGGCGTATCTTTTGTAATACTTTAAAGCCTTCCTCTTTTTGTATCGCTGAGAGTATTATAATAAATTCTTCGCCTCCGTATCGGATAACAATATCAGAACTTCTGATATGTTTTTTTACAATTGCAACAAAAAACCGCAACATTTTATCTCCGGCGACATGTCCGTATGTGTCATTTATATTTTTAAAGTAGTCCAAATCACACATTGCAAGCACAAAAGAGTTCCCTGTGGCATAAGAGAGTTCATATTGGGTTTTAAATATAAGTTCCAGGGAATTTCGGTTGAGTGCACCTGTCAGATTATCCTTCGTCATTTTTTTATTCATCTCAATGTTGTCTATCAGTGCCAGTTCTGTACCGATACTCAAAGAGATAAGTTCACATTTCTCCAGGTAGGAAATAAGCACATGGTATTCTGAGGTTTGTAAATTTACAAATATTTTTTTCGCAAACATATGCAAATCATTATGCAGCCGTATTAAAGCCTTGAGTTTTGAGTTGTTTTGGATTATTTTTTTTGCATTGTTGTTTAACCAGCGTCCGAACTCACACTGCATCCCGTCAAGTTCAGGAAAATCATTTTTGTCAAAATTGTTAATATGTTTTGCCAGGTCATTAAGCCAGTTTAAATGCGCTTCGTAATGTTTTATAATGATGTCTTTGTCCAAAAGATCAGATAAAGAGCTCAGCCGGTTGTTGTTTACCGTATAAATCTCTTGTGTATATCTTGAGAGATAAATATAGGCAACACCGTTGTTTATCTCTTTGAATAATGCTATGAGATTTAAAATTTTATTGCTCTGAATATTTTGTGCAATTCTGGATAACAAAAGATTTTTCAGTCCATATATCTCGTTGGTCATAATAATATAGGGAACATTCATAGATATTTTATACAGTGCCAACTCTTTATACAGAGTATTTATATCGTTTGAAGTGAACTCTTGATGGAACAGCTTGATAATTTTCATATAAAACTGTTTTACCACCTGTTCACAGGCATATGATTCTATACAGGTGAGATATCTGTCTCTGAGTTCAGTATAAATCAACTCCGAATCACCCTCTAAAACCCCGGAAAAATCATATTTCATTTCTCAACCTTTATATGTGCTCGAACCTGCAAGACTCTGTATTGTGTTGCGTATTATACCAAATTCTCCTAAAACCCTGGGCGTCTCTTTATACAGCAAAGGAGAGTCCAAATCTACATACTTGACAACATCTCTGTAGGCAAAAGCAAGGCAAAAAGCCGCATGTATGGATACAGGTCCCTCAAGCATAGAGCCTAGCATACAGTTGATACTGTTGTCTCTTGCATACTCCAAAATCTCCTGTGCCTTGCTCACACCGCCGCATTTCATCAGTTTTATATTTATCATATCAGCACAGCCGTTTTCATGCACTCTTTTTACATCTTCAAGAGTAAATACAGCCTCATCTGCAAGAATAGGAACAGTGCTTTTTTGGGTTATGATTTTTAAACTCTTCAAATCATCCGCAGCGACAGGTTGTTCAATCAGGCTTACATGTAATCCGGCTACTGCATCAACATAATATAATGACTGTTCAAGACTCCATGCCTGATTGGCATCTATGAGCACCTCTGCATCTGCAAGAGTCTCACAAATCATTTTTGTAACTGCAACAGCATGGTTTATGTCACTGCCGAGCTTTACTTTTAAAATATGAAATCCATCATCAAAAGCTTTTTTCGCATCCAAAAGCATTCTATCAGCATCATTGAGACTGACAGTAATATCTGTAAAAATCGGTGAAAAATCTTTTGCAGCAAAGTAATGAAGCAGTGTTTGGTTCTTTTGCTGTGCCAAAAGAGAAACTATGGCTATATCCACAGCAGCTTTTGCACTTGATCCCATAGCACTTACATGTAACACATGCAAAGCTTCAAAAGGTTCCAACCCAAGCAAATCTTTTGTCACAGTTGCAATACAGGTAATGATACTCTCTAAATCCTCACCCGTAACCGCTTTGGTTGCAGGTGCCTCACCATAGGCAACCGCACCACTCTTACATGTAATCCTGACACGTACAAACTCTACATTTTCCACCCTCCGCAAAGCAGTGGCAAAAGGAGTATGCAACGGTATTTTTTCCCTGCTGGTTTGTATTGTTTTTATGTTCATGCCAGAGCCATATATATAAAAAACGGGTAAAGTAAAAGCCCAACATACGGCAGGTAGGGACCAATGGGAGTAAGCAACACCTGGGCAAACTCTTTTGATATCTCTTTTTTTATAAAAACCTGATCAATCATAAGAATTTTACTTACAATGTCAGCAGTTTTAAAAGAGAGTAATGCCAAAGCATAGGGATTATAGTGGGTATAAAACAAAAACCAGACGGCAAAATAAAAAGTCGGATGCATAATCAAAAAAAGAAGAACATTTTTATGGTAATAGCGATACATACGCGCCAGCATATCCATAAGTGTCGCAGCCTTTTGCCACTGCACTTCATAAAACTCCAAAAGCATATAAAGTAAAATAAACACAATAAGATAATCTTGCATTTTCACTCACTTTTTTGCAAGTATAGCAAAATAAAAATAAGCAAGGTTGAAACCCTGCTTAGGTTAAAAGTCAGAACTTGGAGTGCTGCAGTTCTCTTTTCCGTTTGGTGTGCTTTCACTGGCATCAAAGCCTATGGTTACACCACTTCTTTGTACCAAGTCTCTTGCATCTTCGATGTCTTCATCTTCGTCTTCTACAGGTCTTACACTGCTGTGAATTATGATTTTATCGCCATAATCTACCGCTTGAAAAAAGTGTTTCATACAGAACTCCTGGTTCATGCGACACTCTAGCACTCTTGCTTTGTTGATCATGTCTTCTCTTGACTCAAATGTCATATTGTTTTCAAAGCCGCTTTTTTTGAAACAACTACACTCTTTTTCAATTTCTATTGTATACATTATTATTTCCTTTGTATAGAGTAATCTCTATTTATATCACTTTGCGCTTAAAAGTATGGTTAAGAAAACATACTATTAAAACTCTTTTATAACTTTAAAATCACCTGACTCGTACGAATAAACCTTCTTCGCTTTTTTGTCAATGATGACAGGACGTATCCATTCATTTAAAATAAACTCTTTGGCTACGGAATTTTCAACCGCCTTGCCCACTGCTTCCAAAGGTGCTTCCATATAGGTAAGCAGTCTTACAGGCTCATGGTATGCTTTGCCCTCAAGCATAACTGACTGTGTCGGAAGTCCTATTTTCAGATCACCGTAATTCCCGTTAAAAACACCGACCTTTGCAACAATGTTATGATAGACCTTGGAACCCGCACCATAAACGGTATTGTCAACCGTAGAAAAGTAGTGCTCAAGATTAATCCACTCACCGACGACCAAAGGCCCGTTGAAAATTTTTGTCAAAATATCTGCATTCTCATTATCAAGTTTGGCATCATACGAGTGCATAAAAAGTCTGTTTTTAAATGTCATATGCTTTATAGAGCTTCTAGGACCTGCAAAAACACCCATATTCCCTGCCAGTCCCCATTCCGGTCTGGGTTCTGACCAGTCCATTGACTTGACCATGATATCTTCCTGGGTATTTGTATAAGGAAGCTGGGTGATTCTTTCCTGACGCGCAATTTTTGAAGCCTCTTCAAAATCTGCCATAACTTTTTTAAATTTTTGCAACTCTTCTGATGTAAGAATATCTGTATCATAAAACTTTATCTCATCAGTGCTTGTTACATGTAAAGCCGGCATAAATTTAACATCATCCGGAATGACAATCCCTTTTTGAGCGATGGCTTCTCTTACATCTTTCGAGTTGGCTATCATACAAAGTGCTCTGTTGTTTGGCAAACTGCTGCTGCCACCACATGCACCACAGTCAAGCGCTGATTCAAACGGATTGTTGTCAGAAATACTTTGATGACCGCAGAGAATGACAAACTCGGCAAAATTATCCACCTGGCCGACCATCATCAAAAAGCTGTACAGATATTCTACTTTCTCTTCAAGTGTAAATCCGACCATTTTGAGTTTGTTTTTTTGATATTCATAGTCTTTGCGTGTTATTTTGTACTTCGTGCGCAATTTTTCCAACAACTCTCTTGGAATATCCAAAGATAAATCTTTCTCAAAAACCAGATGATCACGAATGGCCTGAATCTCTTCTGCCGCATACTCCTGCGATGCACTGTTTTTCAAAGCTTCCACAATAACATACTTGTGCATTTTATTGACATACATCTCTATCTCTTGCTCTGAGAGTTTGTCCAGAGTATATGTTGTTTTAGGTTTTTGTGCTTTAAAACCGGACAAAAACCTGTTTGTTTTTCTTGGAGAAAATGTTTTGCCAAAAAGGTTTATTCCAAAAATCCAGCCTATTGCCTCTACCATTATATAAGGAGTGTAAGGATTGTTTTTTAAATCACTCAATACCTTTTTTGTAGTTTTGTTCATAATTTTTTTCGAACTGTACTCTTCATGCGCTTCTTTTGGCAGCTCAAAAATAATATTGCCGGGTTTTACCACTGCAGGACATAAAAACTGCTCATGCGCCTTGTCAAACTCTACAAAAGCAATCGGAAATCCTAAAAATCCTCCCGCTCCGTATGTTACATAGTTGCCTCTGCTCTCCAGTGATCTTCTCATAAGTTCTGAGCGCACATCCAGACAAAATGCAGCAGAGGCAAGAGGTCTCTGCTCTTTTGGTGCCTCACTCAGTTTCATCTCATCAATAAAAGCATGGATATAACTGTCCTCAAGAGATTTCAGCCAGATATATCCCTCTTCTGAGCGCAGTGTTTCCATGATTTTTGCCAGTTCTGTCAAAGCAATCTCTTTGTTGTTGAGCTGCGCACTTGAAAGATGCACCTGTTTTGCATCAAGTTTGAGTTCATCCTGTACATAGCTTTCCAAAATCTGCTCATAATTTTGATGTTCCTGCATTGCGTCTATATATTTTCCGGGCAGATCCCCTTTTGCCTGCAGTATTTTTAAAATGACAGAGGCACTGTTTTTTTGCATAAAAGTATCCAGCAGTTCAAAGTTGTTGATTTGTCTGTGCTGCAGATAGGCAAGCTCAAAATAGAGTCTGATTGCCATATAATCCATAAGCGATGACGGATATTCCTGTTGGGAAAAATAGTCAGGATCTTCAGAACGGTACTTTATAAACCCTGCCCAGCCATGCAGTTTTAAAATATGTGCAAGCAGATACTGCTCGACATTTTTTACCTTGAGTTTTTGCAGTGCTTCTTCTACAAAAGTTTCGGAGTTCTTGGCATAGTCAAAATTTTCGTAGAGTTTAAATGTTTCAAACATGCCAAGTTCTCTGTTTGGCATAGTAATGGTTGTCTGCTCCTCATCCAAAAATCTTGTGATATATTCAATAATATCTTTTTCTATCATCTCTTTGTCATCACGGTCAAAAAGAATATCATTGATTTCATACAGTGTCATATGCTTTGTCAGTTTTTCTATCCACTTTTCTTTGTTATGGTAAAAAAACTTTTCATCAAGATAAGACAGGAGATCTTCATCAATTTCATGTTCATTTAAATCTGCGGTACTGCGAAGACTGTTCCATTTCGGATTCACTTCAATGAGACATTTTTTTGCCAAATCATAATGTTCTTCCAAGCCGTCACTTTTGAGTATATCTCTTAAGTTTGATTCCAGCAAATCAGGGTTGATTTTGCCTTCTTTGTATAGATTCAGATAATATGACGGTTGCATGTAAACATTCCCGCCAAAAATACTCTGTGCCTTGTCTACCCCATCTTTAAAATGAAGATGTTCAAACCCTTTTAAAGGGTTATGATGAATAAACGCGCCGATTGGCCAGTAATGAGGTACTGTTCCTTTGACAGAATCAAGTTTTTGCATTATTGTACTCATAAAAGCAGCTCCTTCAATCCATAAATGCTCAGTCCGAGTAAAACGATAACAACAGACAGGTGCAACAGTTTTTCTTTAAAAGTCAAATCGACATAGTGAATATGTGTATTGGGCTTTCCAAAAAGTGACTTTTCCATAACCCGCATAGCCAAGAAAAAATTTCCTGCAAAAAGAGTAATCACAACTATCGACCAGAGCCCAAAAGATTCGCTGCTAAAGAGATAATTCAAGAAAAAGAGCGAATTGGGAAAAGGCGGATACAATGCTATACATAGCAGATAGACAGTTATGTATATACTCAGGTATGGTGTAGCAAGTGTTACACCTCTCACAGCAAGATAGTTTGCACTGCCATAGTTCTTTTCATAGAATCTTCCGATAAAATAAATTCCTACCAGTGAAACAAGCAAAGAAAGACTGTAAAATGCACCTTTGTCTTCAAAAAGCATAAAAAACGGGGCATTTATAAAAATAAAGTAGTACCCGAGCTTATAAAAATTTGTTGTTTTTGTAGCCTTGTATATAGTATACAATGCACTTAAAAACGATATTACGACAAGTGAGGTCGGATGCTCATTTGCTATAAAAAAAGAGAGCACAATTGCACATAAAAGTAAAAATCCACTTACTAAAAAAATAGTTTTACTGCCAATCCTCTTATTTTTTTCCAGGAAAATATAATAAGGAAAGCCTGCAGCTAATACAAATAATAAAATACCGGATATCATAGTCTCCCTTTTTTAGAACGCTTAAATATTTCAAAATAGAATCCCTCTTTTGCCAACAGTTTGTAAAACAGCCACTTCATTTTGTTTGGCTTAATATCAGCATTCGGAATTTCTACAAAATGCTGTTTGTACATAAAGAGCCAGCCAATAGTCATAATGACAGCCAACATAACCATTGAACTTGCCATAGTCACATTCAGCGTTGCCGCTTTGTAAAAGAGTAAAGCATCTTCACCGTATAAAAAATGCTCAAGTGTCAACCCGATAAATTCATAGGTAAACAAAATGAGAACAAAGGTACTCACAAGTGCCAGAATGACTTTTATCGAGTCAGACTTTGACACTTTAAAGAACGACAGGAAAAGCTGTGTTCCCGTCAGCCATGCAAATGCCAATATGACAATAGCCGCATTAAATTCAAAGAACTCTTCACTCAATACCATTTTCACGCCTATAAAAGCCAGAACCGGCAAGATGGTAAAAAGTGCAATCAGATAAAAGAGTCTGTTACTTTTGTTGCCTGTTTTATCCTCCCAAAAAACTTTGTAAGAGAGGCGTTCCGGTATATTTGGATCATGCCGGGCATACTTAATCAAAGCCCCTGATTCCAGGAAAAGTGTCGCTTTGAAAATACCATGCACTATAAGATGATAGACAGCAAGTGAAAACGCACCCAAACCGATTTCCATGATCATATACCCCATCTGTCCGACAGTAGAGTATCCAAGAGAACGTTTGATGTCTGAAACCACCAGCATTAAAGCCGATGCAAATATTGCTGTAAAAAGTCCGATACCAAAAGCGATATGAAGTACCCCCGGAGTCAGCATTAACAGATAAGCCAGCTTATTGAGCAGTATACCGCCTACATTCACAACACCCGCATGCATAAGTCCCGATACTGGTGTTGGCGCTTCTGAGGTGTATGGTAACCAGATATGAAACGGCACTATCGCTGATTTCATCATTGCGGCAATTAAAAAAAGCAGTCCGATTACAAAAATCATAGAATCATCAAGTGAAGTTTTTGACATAAGAAGCCATTTTTCACTCAAGGTTGCAAGATCCAGACTCTGAAATGTTTTATATGTCAGTATCACGGCCAGCAAAAAGACCAAATCAGCACCTTTGTGTATATACATAGTCCATCTTGCATTTTTCACGGCTGTTTTTGAACCAACATTGAAAGAAACAAGCAAATACAGACCAATACTCATCAGCTGCCATGCCAAAGCCAAAACAATAAGGTTATTACTCATAACCAATAAATATATTGACGCAAAAATAAAGTTCAAAAGAATAAAAAATCTTTTATACCCTGCTTCGTCCCACATGTATTTCGTGGCATATTTACGAATAACCAGGCCAAGAATTGCAACATACGGTACCAAAACAGCTGAAAGCTGATTATATATAAGCAGTCCTCCAAAACCGATGATTTGGGTATCGTTACTTATAACATAATACGCTCCGTACAATCCAAGCAAAGCTATCATACTAGACAATATAAGACTGATTTTTGGAATCAACTCTTTTTTGTTCACAAAAATCAGTAAAAATGCTATGACAATAGGAATGCCCGGAATGAGCAGTATAATTTTTTCCATTAAAACTCCTGTCTTCTACCGTAAATCTCTAGCTCGCCGGTGTATCAATAGCGCTAAAAGCATCTAAATCAATATCATTTGATCTCTTTTTGTTTTTTACAATAGTTTTTTCCAAAGCATCCAGATCTTTTTCACCTGTGCGTATTCGTTCAACTTCCAAAACAGGCACAACCCAGATTTTACCTGCCCCGTGTTCTATATCCTGTGCATTGGCGCGAATAGCCTCCATTGCTTTATCTTTATAAATCTTATTGGGAACTATAACAATAACCATTACCTTTTCAGTAAGTTCGACTTCTGTACCGTCCCAGCAACCTTTTCCTAATACTTTTGTTACAGTAACACCCTGTATACCTTCTTCTTCTAACCCGTGTAACACATCATTGAGTGCTGACGGGTCTATAATACTATTAACCTGAACCATATGGAACCCCTTTTTATTTATATAGCGGCAATTTAAACATTATAACTTTTAAGCCCGGCTAAAAATAGAACAAGGCATAGATTACTACAGCTAATATTTAGGTTAAGGCTCACATTACAGCCATCTGAGATAATTTGGCTTTTCAAAGTGTTACCTATTGTAACATAAAGGTATCCCCATTGCTTCAAAAAGTAGTATAAGACCCGGCGAAACAACTTATTTGTGCAGGTTTATTGTTTTACAAAAAATATTTATCTTATAAATTAAAGAGAATTTAAAGGACTTTCCAAGTAAACTCCCAATTGAAAACATAAAATGTAGCTGATAAAAAGTATTTTACACATATTTTTTGATGCTTCTAAATTGATAAAGATACTTAGAATTGATTGAATTTTTCAATACACTGGTATTTTATGTTTAAGTCATATATAGGAGAAGAAATGTATTATGTAGCAAAAGTTAATGCTGACATGTGTGCAGAGTACAAGTGTAATACATGTACTCTGTATTGCCCAGAAGCAAATACACTCATGTTCGATAAAAGCGGAAATACATCTTGGGTTGATGTAGACAGATGTAAAGGGTGTGCATTATGTGTATACGTATGTACTGATATGCTCAATCGTGATTGTATCACGATGGAAATGCCTAACGTCGAAGCAGTCTAAGTCTAAGTTTTAGATTTAAGTAACAAAATAGAGTAAAATAAAAAAAATCATAGGAGAACTTATGGCAAACCAAGGTCCTGCGTATTATTCACCATATCCTGCGGCTACGTATGAAGGTGTAATAACACCACCAGAAGGAAAAGCACTTTTATTAGAAGATGTGGTAGATGAAGAAACGGCAATGAGAGAAATTGCAAAACAGATGTTGACAAAAGAAAATGCAACAATTTTCCCCGGTCCACAAGTACTTTACGCATGGAGCGATGAAGCAAAAAGAAAAGCAACTCTTATCAAAGAGATGGCAGAAGTTCTAAATGCAAACATGATTCCAATGTATGACTACAGACCTAAATATCCAAAAATTGATGCTGAAATTGAAATCAATCCAAATCATCCAAACTTGACGATTTGGGAAAACAAAATCAAAGCAGCAATTTTTATCGGTGTTCACTGTCATTATGCAAATGTTGCATTAAAGATTGTTAGAGCAGAAACAGACTGTTACACTATAGCAATGTGTGCTTTATCTGGACATGAAGATGCAATGGCTACCATTAGAGACCAACATGCTTCTGATCTTGAAAAGTTCATTAAAATAGCTAAAGAAGTTAAATCAGAGTTGGGAGTATAAAACAATGAGTAAACGAAGTGATATGACAAACACACACAACTGGTCTGGACAAAAATTAGTTTCTACAGACTATTTGCTTTTCGAAGCTCCTAGAGAGAAACACTTCATGACTGGTTCTGAAGTTTTGAAAGAAGCAATGAAAAGATGTACGGTAGATGCCTCGGTATCTTACCCAATTACACCACAATCAGAAGCAGCACACCTAATCGGTGAATTATGGGCTGAAGGTTACGTTGGTACTTATTTTAGAGGTGAAAACGAATTTGGTGTTATGTCTGAAGTTGCAGGGTGTGCAATGGCAGGTGCCAGAACAGTAACAACAACTTCCGGCCCAGGTACACTTAGAGCGATGGAAAACTTTGCACAGTGGTCAGGCACAAGAATTCCTTGTCAACTGATTTTGATGGCTCGTGGTATTAACTCACCACTTACTATTCAGCCGGATAACCTTGAAGTTTCATATATGCTCGAAACAGGATGTATGATTTGGTATGCAGAAAATGTTCAAGAACTTTTCGACATGTCAATTGCAGCATTTACAGTGGCTGAAAAGCCTGATGTTCATGTTCCAATTATTACAGTTGTTGATGGTTTCTTTGTATCTCATACAAGAGAGGCAGTTATGCTTCCTGCTGATGATATAGCTTTAGAGCCGTATGATCCGTACAAAGCACCATTACCTCCGATTGATTCAGAAACACCTCCGGGACGTTTCTTAAGAGATCCGTTTGTAATGAAGTCTAACTATATATCTTATGCAACACATGCTTCTTGGCAGTGGGAAGTAAGATCAGCGGTAGAGCGTTCACGTCCATATGCGGAACACTACCTAAAAGGTCTTATCCATATCACTGGTGAAGATGATGCTGAAATAGCATTTGTTACTTGTGGTACTGCATCAAATCAGGCTAAAGAAGCGCACAGAGAGCTTATGAAACTTGGTATAAAAACGAAAGTTATTAAACTAAGAACAATCAGACCTTTCCCTGCTAAAGAACTTCTTGAAGCCGTACAGGGTATCAAGCATATATTTGTACCTGAGTTTAATGTTGTTGGATGGCTTGAAAAAGAAGTAAGAAAAGAACTCTACAACAAGTGTGAAGCAGACATTGTCGGCGGACCGAGAGTCGCTGGTGGTATGAGTATGCCTGCTGAAGCAATTATTGCGGAAGTTATGGAAAAAATCAACCCGGGAAAAGGAGCATAAGATGGCATTAGATATCTATAAAATAAATCCAGAATTTCGTGATATTATGCCTCAAGAGATTATTGATCTTGAGGAAAAGGCTACATGGTCAGCTAAAATGGATACACCTCGTGGTATCAAGGAACTTCCAGACACAAAAGAGTTACTTGAAGAGCACTCACTTTGTGCCGGTTGTCCAGAGGCTGCAGCACTGAGATATGTACTTTCTGCACTTCCAAAACCAGAAGATACAATTATTGTAAACTCTACGGGTTGTACATCTTTAATGTTCCCGCATATTGCACTCCATACTGTGCATTCACTCTTTGGTAACCAAAATGCAGTTGCATCAGGAATCAAAAGAGTTTTAGACTGGAGATTCCCGGATATTGAAAAAGATGTTGTGGTTTTAGCCGGTGACGGTGCTACTGTTGATATCGGACTTGACTATACTTTACAGTCTTTCTTTAGACAGGAAAATATCACTACTATCTGTTTTGATAATGAAGTATATGCAAATACAGGTGGTCAAGAGTCTGGTGCTACAGCAAAAGGCCAGGTATTTAAAATGGCTCCTCTTGGTAAAAAGTTTGAAAAAGTTCCAATGTGGGAACTGGCAACAACATCAGGATGTCACTACTCTGTAAATATGACAGCGTCTGCTCCAAAAGCAGTTGCAAAGGCAGTAAGAGAAGCAATCTTGGTTGCAAGAGAAATCGGACCGACTTTCCTTAATATTTACACACCGTGTATTCTTGAAATCGGTTTAAGTGCAAATGAAGGTCTTGGTGAAATGAAAGACCAGGATAAAGGAAGATTCGCATCTTACAAACATGTTTCACCTGAAGCAGAAGAATTTTTGAAAAAATGTAAAGAAGAAGGGCGTATATAATGGCAAAAGATTCAATTAAAATCAGAATGCCTGGCCTTGGTGGCCAAGGCGCGGTTACAGCAGCACATATTGCTGCAACAGCTGCAGATACAGAGGGTTATTACGCTGTATCAAATCCGTTTTTCGGTGCTGAAAAGAGAATGGCTCCGTCTGAGAGTTATGCAAGAATAGGTACAGTGCCTATTTATGACAGAGGGGAAGTTATTTATCCTGATATCGTTATGATTTTTCACCCACAGGTTATTACTATGGGTAAATCATACACTATGCCTTTTTATGCCGGTATCAAAGAGAATGGTCTTGTAATCATCAACAGCGACAGAGATCTTTTAACTGATGATGATAAAAAAACATTGAGTGATTTGAATGTAAAAGTACTTACAAAAGACTTTACTCAGTTTGCTATTGACATGGCAGGGACTGAACTTGCAACAAACATGGCAATGCTGGGTGCACTTTTTGGCGCTTTAGGTACTGTAAGTAAACCTGCAATTGAAGAGGGTATTAAAGATAGATTCTTAAAAAAATATACTGCTTCTGGTGGTACGGCTACACTTGACTCGGTTATTGAGAAAAAATTCAAGAAAAAGCAAGAACTTATTCAAAAAAATCTTGATACTGCTTCTGCAGCATTTGACTTGACAGTTGAATGGTGTAAAGAAGTCGGATTTGAGCAAATTTTGGAATCTCCAAAAAAATAATTCTAATGTAACTACTGTTATACAACACAGTAGTTACTTTTTTTTCAATTTATATTATAATACTTCAGAACAATCTGTTCTATACAAACATAATTCCATATTAAAGGAAGATCCCATCATACAGTCATTTATAATAACAGGATTTTTAGGTGTTGGAAAAACAACCATGCTTACAAATACTGTCAAAAAATATTTTAAAGATAAGAAAATAGCAATAGTTGTCAATGAATTTGGCGATGTAGGCGTTGACAGTAAAATTCTTACAAATGTACACAGTGAAGTACTGGAAATTTCAGAAGGGTGTATTTGCTGTAAACTGGCACAGGAATTTGAAAGCGGTGTGAGTGAAATTATCACTAAATACAATCCTGACATCATATTTGTAGAAACCTCCGGCGCATCAGAACCATTTCCTATTTTTCTCTCTTTGCAAAATCTCGGTATCTCCATAGAAGGCATCATATGTGTAGTTGACGCAAAAAACTTTGATACATACAAAGAGAACTCTACCGCAAAGTATCAGTTGGGTGGTTCAAACATCATAATACTCAACAAAGTCGATTTGGTAACACCCAAACAACTTGAAGCAGTAAAAAAAGAGGTTATACAGATTAAAGAAGAGTATAACATTAAAAACAATCTCACAGGAGAGACGGTATTTAATAACTATATGATCCACTATGCACAGCAGGGTCTCGTCAACAAAGAAGTTTTTGAAGGCGTTTATGAAATAGATGAAGTCATCGGCCTGGCAAAAGACTACAAGCATCTCGATCATACCGGCAAGGACTCTATCACCCAAAAAGTAGCATATCTCAAAGAAAATGTAATGTTTAACGATATAGATCAACTCCTAAGTGCCCTTCCAAAGAGCATCTACAGGACAAAAGGTATTGTAAAAGTTACCGATGTACCCAATCCTATATTTATCAACTACTCCTTTGGTGATGCCAGTTATGAAGAGTTACCAGAGTATAAAGAAAAGTCTCTTTTAATCTTTATCGGAGAGAGTATAGACGATGATATAAAACTACTCAGTCAAAAATTTCCTTTTTTGATTCTTCCTCAATTCAGTATAAACAAGTAATTTATACTGTGTAGATTCTACACACTAATATTTCCTCTTCTTTTTAAAACAACCTGTAGACACTATAATTCAATAGCGTCTACAAGGCAAATAGGCGAAAAAGTTACAATGTTTTTTGCTTTATTTAATTTTGATAATCT
This sequence comes from Sulfurimonas sp., assembly GCA_026988735.1. Lineage (GTDB taxonomy): Bacteria > Campylobacterota > Campylobacteria > Campylobacterales > Sulfurimonadaceae > Sulfurimonas. Next base: position 7,357 of record JALSKR010000043.1, on the reverse strand, counting down.
ATATCTTTTTTTTATGTTTAATTTAAGCTTATTGGAATATTTCACATAAAGCCTCCTGGAATAACCTATTTATGGACCTCAAGAAGCATACCTATTTATAATTCTTATCATATTTATAATAGTATAAAATGCTAATAATAATAATTCGCAAATTCAAGTAGATGAAAAGAAATACTCTTAAGTAAAAAATATAGTTACCAAGCTTAACTGCGTGTTAGGGCATTTCGATGTAATTTATCGAAACTTTTTCGTATTCGTACTAAATAAGGAGGTAACAATGTTAAAAAAAGTAACAGAAGGTCCGGCTGGGTATATGCCTCAATCGGCACCATACATGGGAGTGGAACTTGCACCTGAAGGGCAAGCTTTACTTTATGGAAATAAAGTAAGTGAAGAAGAGGCTATGAGAGATGCTGCAAAAGCACTTCTTACTCGTGATAATCCGACAATTTTCCCTGGTCCGCAAGTATTATGGGACTGGAAAGATGATGTTGCAGCAAAAGCAGAAGCGCTCCTGGAGTTGGCATCTGAAATTCCAAACTGTAAAATCATTCCAATGCCGGATTACAGACCAAAGTATCCAAAAATTGATGTGAAGGCAGAGATTAATCCTAATCACCCTAACCTCACAATTTTAGATAACAAAATCAAAGCGTGTGTTTTTGTCGGTGTACACTGTCACTATGCAAATCTTACTCTTAGAATGATACGTGCCGGTACAGATTGTTATACTGTAGCATTGTGTGCCTATATGGGTCATGAAGAGGCAATGGCATCAATCAGAGACCTTCATGCAGAAGATATTCATAAATTTAAAGAAATTGTAATTGAAGAAAGAAACAAACTAGGCATTGAGTGGGAAACTACTTTACCACCTGAAAATCCATCTTTACCTAAAGAAGATTTGACTACATTATCACCTGCTGATTATGGTGAGTACAGAAGTCTCATCATGACAAGAAAAGGTGAACATGTTACTGAAGTTGAATAAAGGAGATAATCAATGAGTCCAAATCCAGAAAAAAAATTAGAAAAAACATTAGTAGATATTAACTATCTGTTAAAAGAAGCTCCAAGAGAAAAGCACTTTATCACAGGTGCTCAGGCAATGGCTGAAGCTGTTAAAAGAGCAAGTGTTGATATGGCTATCGCCTACCCTATTACACCACAGTCAGAGGTAATGCACCTTGTTGGTGACATTTATGCGCAAGGTCACATTAAAGAGTACTACAGAGCAGAAGAAGAGCTTGGTACAATGTCTGCTATCGCAGGTGCTGCAAGAGCAGGTGTGCGTCTTTTCACAGCGACTTCAGGACCAGGATTACTTCGTGGTTTAGAAGCAATTGTTTCATGGCCAGGTCATCGTGTACCAGCTGTACTTGGTATATTGACACGTGTTATTAATGCACCATTATCTATTCAACCAGATAATATCGAAATGGCATACATGATGCACTGTGGTGCCGTAATGTTACATGCTGAAAATCAGCAGGATACATTTGACTTTACATTGGCTGCATTTGCTATAGCTGAAAAAGTTGATGTTTATATCCCTGTTGCTGTTGCTACAGAAGGTTTCTTCGTAACACACGCAAAAGGGTATGTCGAAATGACACCAGAAGATATGGCACTGACTGAGTTTGACCCGGTTGCTGCACCTGTTCCTGCTATGGATAATGAAACACCACCGGCAAGAATTCAAAGAGATGCGCCTGTGCAAAAATCAAACTTTATGAGTTACCTGATTCATGCTGTATGGCAACAGGAAATCTGGGATTCAAACAAGCGTGCAATGAAATATATCTATGAGTATCTTGGTGGACCAATTGAAGTTAAGAACCCTGAATCTGATGTATTCCTTATTGCTTCTGGTTGTGCAGCGGCACAGGCGAGAGAAGCATGGAGATATGCACAGGAAGCCGGTTTAAGCGTTGGTTTGATTAAAGTAAGAGCTATCAGACCATTCCCGATAGATGAGATCAGAGATGCAGTTAAAAATGCAAAATCTATCATAGTGCCTGAGCATAATATCATCGGTTGGTTATGTAAAGAGGTAAAAGCAGCTATTCCAAATGGTGGAATTGTTACAGAGGGACCAAGAGTATACGGTGGTATGACACTTCCAGTTGAGTTAATTATGAAAGAGATTCATAACTCACTTGGTTTAGAATACGATCTAAAACTATAATAAGGAGATAAAATGAGTTTAAAATATATAACTCCAGCAGAGAGATTTAAAAAGTACCTACCAAAAGATTATGTAGAACTAGTTGACTACGGTCCGTTTGGGAAGACACAAGAAGAAGCTGGTCCAGGTAACATGGGACAGTTTAAAGAGTTAGTTGAAGAACACCCAATGTGTTCAGGTTGTTGGATGGCATATTATATCAGACTGATTTTTGCTTCACTTCCAAACCCTGAAGATACTGTAACATTAGGTACAGCCGGTTGTGGTCGTTTGGCTATTTCTCAGGCTGCAGTACCATTTATTTATGGTAACTACGGTGACCAAAATGCTATGGCTTCTGGACTTACACGTGCATTCAGATTGCGTTTTCCAGATAAAACAAAAGATGTTATTACTATTGCCGGTGACGGCGGTACTATGGATATCGGTTTTTCAATGACTATGCACTCATGGATTCGTGGTGAAAAGTTTACTACAATCATGCTTGACAATGAAGTTTACGGAAATACCGGTGGACAATCTTCTGGTATGTCTCCAAAAGGTGCTGTTCTTAAAATGGCTCCAAAAGGAAAAGACTTCGGTAAAATGCCGGCAACAGAACTTGCAAGAGCGGCTGGTTGTGTATATACAGTAAGAATGTCTCCGACTAACATCAAAAAAGCGGCTAAAATCATTAGACGTGCAATTTTTGTAGCTCGTGAAGTCGGACCGACATTTATTCATGCATATACATCATGTAATATTGAGTATTCAATTCCTACACATGAAGTATTTGCAGATGCAAAAGCACAGGAAAAAGATCGTTTTACATTTGAAGAGTACATGACTGATGAAGCAAAAGAAGTAATCGAACGTGTAGAAGCTGAAGAAAAAGCAGCAAGAATGGCAAGAAAAGCTCAAAAAACAGAGGCGGTAAATTAATATGGCTGATAAAACAAGAAAAAAAAGATATAACATACGTATTTCCGGATTAGGTGGGCAAGGTGTTGTAACTACTGCACACATCCTTGGTTCAACAATGGATAATGCAGGGCAATATGCATCTTTGGTACCGTTTTTTGGTTCTGAGAAAAGAATGGCACCTGTTGAAGCTTATGTAAGAGCTTCAACAGAGCCGATTTATGAAGTGGGTGAGGTTGTATATCCTGATATTATCTTGATTTATCACTCACAGGTTGTAACACATGGTAAGTCTTATACAATGCCATTTTACACAGGTTTGAAACCTGACAGTTTGATTATTATCAACTCTGAAGTAAATGTACTTGATGAAGATGATGTAAAAGTTTTAAAAGACTTAAGAGCTACTGTTGTTCAGTTTGATGCTACAAAACTTGCACTTGATACTGCAGGTACAGAACTAGCAACAAATATGGCAATGATGGGTATGATGCTGGGACTTATTAATCTAGTAAGTATAGACAATATTGAAACAGCAGTAAAAGAGAGATTCCTTGGAACATCTTTCGTATCATCTGGTGGTACAGCTATGCTTGACTCTGCAATAGAGAAAAAGTTCAAGAAAAAAGAAGAATTACTTCAAAAAAATATGGAAGTAATCAGCAAAACTTTTGAAATGGCAAACTCTATTGATCTTGATACTGAAGATTTAATCATTAAATTCGATATATAAAAAGGAAAATAAATGTATTATGTAGCAAAAGTTAATGCTGACATGTGTGCAGAGTACAAGTGTAATACATGTACTTTGTATTGTCCAGAAGCAAATACTCTAATGTTCGATAAAAGTGGAAATACATCTTGGGTTGATGTAGATAGATGTAAAGGTTGTGCATTATGTGTTTATGTATGTACTGACATGCTCAATCGTGATTGTATTACGATGGAAATGCCTAACGTCGAAGCAGTATAATTACTGTACCCGTAAGTCATCCTTTGTGGATGGCTTACCTCCTCTATCAATCTCCATAAAATTTAAACAATCTTTTATTATTTATCCAACTTCGTATAAAAAGTTACTTTTAGACAATAATGTTAGAATAATACTATTAAAACCAAAAGGATCAGAGTGGAAGTTTCAGTAAAAAAAATCGATGATATTAACTTCATTATGAGTGGTACAGTTGAGAATCGTACGATAGAAACCAAAGTAGCAGAATTTAAAGAAAAACTTGCCAAAGAGACAAATGCTGATGCACAAAAAAGTGAAAATATTGAGCAAGAAGCAGCTGGCGAAGTCTTTAAAGAGTTCATTAATGCTGGAATCAAAGAAGCAAATATAGATATTGAAACTATATTGGGACAGCCTCTTCTTAAAAAATATGAACAGCAGGGAGAGAATGTATACTTTGAAGTAGCACTTTCAGTCAGTCCTGTAGTCGATGTTGATGCTGTAGATTACAGTGAAATCGTACCGGATTTTACAAAACCAAAAGCTGACAGTGCAGCAGTAGAGGCGAAACTTGCAGAGTTTGCACAGCAACAGGCACCTTTTACAAAAATTGATCAGCCACGTGCTTCACAAGAAGGTGATGTTGCGGTAATTGACTTTGCCGGTTCTATTGAGGGAAAACCTTTTGAAGGCGGCAGTGCCGAAAAATTCAATCTTAAAATCGGTTCCAACTCATTTATTCCCGGCTTTGAAGAGCAGCTTATCGGAATGGAGTACGGTGAAGAGAGAACCATAACCGTCACTTTTCCTGAGGATTATCAGGCAGCTGACTTAGCCGGTAAAGAAACCAGCTTTGATGTAAAACTCCATGAAATCCAAGAACAAAAAGCTGAAGAACCTGATGATGCTTTTGCCCAAAAAATTCTTAGCGACCCATCTGCTACACTTGAGACACTCAAAGAAAAATTTGCAGACCAAATTATCTCCGAAGAGCTTTCACGACTCTATATGGAAGAATTAAAGCCAAAAATTGTCAATGCCCTGCTTGAAAAATTTGATTTTACCCTGCCTGCAAACATTGTTGAGCAGGAGATAGATGCAAAAGTACGTGAAAAAACAAAAAACTTTACAGAAGAAGAACATAAACAGTTTTTGCAAGATAAAGAAAAATTTCTTCAACTGAGAGAATCGGTGCGTGAAGAAGCTCAAAATGTTGTAAAAACAGCACTCATCGTGGAAGCTCTGGCTAAAAAAGAAGGCGTAGAAGTGCATATGCAAGAGGTTCATGCAGCTTTAGGTTATCAGGCAATGATGACGGGACAGGATGCACAGGAACTTGTAAAATATTACGAAGAGAACAACCTGATGACTTCGGCTAAAATGGGGTTAACAGAAGACAAACTTTTTGGAAAACTTTTAGGATTTCACAAACAGTAATACAATGGTGCAAAAACTCTGGCATTGGGCCGACAAAAACAATATATCGGATTTAGAGTGGATAGAACATGATTCTTATCTCAATGGCGGATATTACAGAGGGTTTCCCAGAGATAAACAGACGCTGCTTAACTTAGAAGAGCTTAATCTTCTAGGAAGTCAGGTTTTAGATTTACCACCGGAAATAGGTTCTCTTAGACAATTGAAAAAACTCTACCTTCTTGGTAATCAGATTACTGAACTGCCAAAAGAGATAGGCTTGCTGGAGAATTTGCAAGAGCTCTATCTTGCAGGGAACAAAGTAAAAGAGTTACCAAAAGAGATAGGCAATTTACAAAATTTAAAGCTGCTTCTTTTGCAGGAAAACCAACTTACAGACATACCTCAAGAGATAGCTTTACTCAAAAATTTGCAGTCATTGGAACTCGGTGGAAATCAACTCTCATCTCTTCCTGCTGAAATTGGAGAATTAAAAAATTTAAAAAAACTGACTTTTTGGAAAAACAGACTCTCTACACTCCCTTTAGAGATTACAAATCTGCTAAACCTGAAGGAGTTGGATGTTACCTATAACAGACTTGCATTAACACAAGATCATGCCAAATGGCTGGACAGGCTAATGCAAAACGGTTGTTCAGTTTCTATATAAACAGATGACTTTTGTCAGGATTTTTCTCCTGGTACTTTACAATATATGAGCACTTTGCTACAGCTTTTTTATTTGCTTTTTCTATCTCTTTGAGAACATCTTCAAGTAAAGCTTTTGCAAGCCCTTTACCTGCCAATGCATCTGGGACAATTGTATGTGTCAGATGCATCTTTCCATCTTGATCATCATAAGTGATATAGGCAACATGACCATCTATATGGTATTCGTATTTGCACTCATCGGCATTGTGGATTAAAGTATTTGACATGTTCTTTTCCTTTTATTTTCGTATAATTTTATCATGCTAATTTTAAAAAAAGGCTACAGTAATAACTACATAAATTTTGCAACCTTTATATAAGCCTAAAAAAAGAATATGTTTTGTTCTTTAACTTCAAATTACTCTATTTTAATCTAAAATACAAAAAAAGATTATGAGGTACTGATAATGGCTACTCAAGAAACTAAGCGATATATGGAAATGCAAATGCAGGAGCTAAAAGAGGCTTGTGCAGTAAATGAAGAAGAACAACAGCCTGCTCCAAAAAAGACAAATAACAATAACAGTAAAAATGCAGAAATTGCAAAACTCTATGAAGATGCGGCCGAGTATGAAGAAGACCTTAAAGGCTTTGAAGCAGAATTAGAGATTGTTAGAGCAAATAAATTTGCAGATATTCCTACACTACTTGTTGAAAAATTTTCCAGTGATGAGCGAGACTATGTTCAAGAAATCAAAAACCTATTAGAACTGACATGGAAAAATTATATTGAAGATGAAAAACAAGATGCCAAAGAACAGCTTCAAATAATTCAATCAACAGAGTTAAGCAACCTTGTCGATACTCTTACGCAAGCATATCCAGAGTATGCAGGTGATTTTGAATCTGAAATAAAAGAGATACTCATTGCACGATGGGAAACACTTATCGCAATAAAAAAAGAGCATATTAAAGAAGAAATAGCTGAAATAAAAATTATGGGACTAAAACCAAATTATGTGCAAAGAATCTATAAACAGTTTCATGGTATAGAATAAAAAAATCCAATAAAGCAAGAGTGTTACTTTTTTTACATTTTGCTTATAATTTTCAAAAATATTCCCCCTAATAACGAAATAGAAAAACAGTCAATAAACGAGGGATATCGTAAAATACGAGAAAAGAAAGCGGAAAACTACACCTAAAACTTTCACCTAACGGGTGCAGCTTTCCCCAAAGGCTGAAATTAT
>JALSKR010000042.1 GCA_026988735.1 Sulfurimonas sp. | reverse complement strand
ACTGTCAAAGTTACAGGTGAAGGCAATTTGGAAGATATTAAAAGTTTTAAACCCTATATACCGGGTGTGAATGTGTTTGATGAAAAAATAAATATCAAAGGAAATACTCTGACACAAAAGTTAGCCTTTGTTTCAGATAAAGATTTTACCATTCCGCCTTTTTTACTGGTATTTTATAATCTTAAAACAAAAAGGGTAGAAAAAATTTCTACAAAGTCGATTCATATCAAAGTAAACGGTGCTGTTAAAAAAACAACATTGAAAATACAAAGAGAGGAATCTGCGCAAACTTCAGAGCAGCCTTTACATGTAGAGAACACGCAAAAAGTCTATGACAAACTTTCTATTGGTATAGCTTTTATTGCAGGATTAATTCTTGGAATATTGATTATGATGTTTGTAAAGCCACTGAAATTTTTGAAAAAAGAAAGAGTATTGAATCTTAATGATGAGAAGCTGTTGCTTATAAAACTACTGCCGTATAAAGACAAAGATGAGGAAGTGAAAAAAGTTGTAGATATTTTGGAAGCTAATCTTTACTCTTCAAAAAAAGAGAAGATAGATAAAAAACTTGTAAAAGAGCTGCTGAAAAAATACGATATATCCTAATCCAGGATATCATGCAGTTTGTTGGCATTGGCCATCTCCTGATGGACTTTGTCCCACTCTTCGTTTTGAATGTTTTGTTTGAGGTTTGTGAGTTCTGTTTCAAAGAGTTCTATGGCTTCGAGCAGATTTTCCTTATTTTGTCTGAAAATATCTTCCCACATATAGGGAGAACTTTTGGCAAGACGGCTCATGGAACGGAACCCACCGGCGGCAAGTGCCAAAATAGTATGTTTGTTTTCCTGCTTTAAGACAGTGTTGGCAATAGAGTAGGAGATGGCATGGGGCATATGTGAAATGAAAGCGGCATGGCGGTCATGCTCATGGGATCTCATAAAATGTTTTTTCATATGCAGAGATTTAAATATTTTTTTCGCCACCTTTGTCTGCAGCTCTCCACTCTCTTCAAGATCGCATAAAACAACAACCTTGTCATAGTAAAGATTTTCAACCGCAGCATGCGGACCGAAGTTTTCCGTTCCTGTCATTGGATGTGCCGCAACAAAGTTTTTTCTTATTTGTGGTGGTACAGAAGCAACAATTTTTTCTTTTGTACTGCCTAAATCAATTATAGTTGTATTCGGACCAACATCAGTCAGCTCTTTTAATATTTTGATGACACCGTTTACGGGGATTGCAAGAAAAATAACATCACATTTTTTAACTTCTTCAAAAGAGACTATTTTATCAACCAATCCAAGGCACAGAGCATCCTGCGTATGCTTTTCATTGTGATCATACCCTACAATAGAGTCAACAAAGTCTTGTTTTTTTAAAGAGAGGGCAAGAGAACCTCCCATCAAACCTAATCCAATAATTGCTATATTCATACCTGTTCTTTATATTAATTTGTAAAATTATACTCAATTTACTTAATATTAACCTCATAGTGGGTAAAATCTTTACTAATTTTTAAAATGGAATATGAATGAAAATACTTTTGTTTTTTTTGCTGGTTGTGTTGACAACTAATATATATGCGCGTGTAGTGAAAACTATTGACTATAATGGATTAATCCACCTTTCCAAGCCTGTTGCACTGAGAATACTGGGATTTTCAACAGGCGATGATATAGATAAAGAGATGGTTGACAAAGCGATTAAAAAGTATTTTGATCAGGGGTATTTTAATGATATCTGGACAGAATTTGATACGAACGGAAAACTGACATTTTATTTTAAAGAAAAAGCGATTATCTCCAAAGTAGAGCTCAAAGGCTGGAAAGAAGATGATGATGAAGTCAAAGAGTCTGTTATTCAAATAAAAAAAGGATCTTTGTATGATGAGAAAAAACTCGAAGCTGCCAAAAAACGAATTATTGACGCAATTTCGCAAGAAGGCAAAATTGACAGTGTTGTAGAGGTTGAGACAACATATCTGGAGAATGGCAGTGTAAAAGTTACTTTTGTTGTGAATGAAGGCGAAGAAATCATTATAAAAAAACTGCAGTACAGTGGTGTTTATGGTTTGGATCCGGATGATTTTGATGATGTTATAGCCAACAAAGAAGAAGAATTTATGGGCTGGTTCTGGGGTCAGAATGACGGTAAAATGAGTCTGAGAGATTTGGAATATGACAACTTGAGAATCCGTGACTATTATATGCAGTATGGGTATCTGGATGCCAAAGTTGATGAACCTTTTGTCCGGGTTGATTTTGACAACTACAGTGCTGATATGAGTTATCTGATCTCCGAAGGCAAACCCTATAAAATAAGTAAAATTTCTGTTAACCAACTTGTCCATGTTGCAGATGATGCAAAATTGCGAGATGCCATCTCACTGAAAAAAGATGCAACTTTTAATATAAAAACTTTTAGAGATGACTCAAAAAAGATTAAAACACTTGTTGCCGATTTGGGGTATGCCTTTGTTCAGGTAGTGCCTGACTTAAAAAAAGACAAAGAAAAACATACAGTTGAAGTAGTGTTTAAAGTTATGCCAGGCGAGAAAGTAAGAATCAGAAATGTACTGATTTCCGGAAACAACAGGACACTTGACAGGGTAATACGCCGAGAGTTGTATTTGGGTCCGAATGATATATATTCATTGACGGATTTGACAGATTCTCGTGCAGCACTGGGAAGACTGGGATTCTTTGACAGCAATACAATTGAAGAAAAAAGAATCGACAACAAAACGATGGATTTGATTGTAAAAGTCAAAGAAGCACCAACCGGAAACATTCAGTTGGGCGGTGGATATGGAAGTTATGGTGGGCTCTTATTGAGTATAGGGGTCAATGACAGAAATATTTGGGGATCAGGTATTAATGTTGGAGTGAAAGCAGAGAAATCACAAACATCACAGAACTACTCTTTTACTATTTCTAATCCTCGTCTCAATGATAGTGACTTTAGTGGAAATTTTTCTATTTATCGGTCGGCATTTGATTATGTTGACTACTCTGTTTTTACCGATGGCTTATCAGCGGGGGTAGGACATAGATTTACACGATATATCAGTGGTTATTTGGGATATGCGTATTCAAGTAATCGTTATACTTTTGGAGATGATTTTAATGCTACGGTATATGGCGGGATAAATCCGTTTGAAGCTTTTACGAAAAGCAGTGTGACCCTGAGTATAAAGTGGGATAATACAGATGATTTTTACCTTCCTCGTAAAGGCTTTACACTGTCCCAAAGTTTTGAAAAATCAGGACTTGGTGGTACAGCAAATTTTTTAAAGACAAGGACAAACTTTGCTAAATATTATGGATTACAAGAATTACTTGGATTTGATGCAATATTTCGATATAAAGCAAGATACTATACAATTATAGACAACGGATACATTCCGCTTGCTGAAAAATTTTATATGGGTGGAATTGGAAGTGTGCGAGGGTATCAGGCCTTTACACTCTCTCCGACAGTAGCAGATGCTACTGCGGTAGACGGAATAAGAAGAGTCGGAGGCACACAGACTTTTTCAAATAATATAGAGTTGAGTATGCCTTTGATACCCAAAGCGAAAATGCGTGTAGTGGCTTTTGCAGACTGGGGAATGATTTCAGACAATGTTACCAATAATTTATTG
>JALSKR010000041.1 GCA_026988735.1 Sulfurimonas sp. | reverse complement strand
AGTAAATTCTCACTATCATTCCAACTTCAACAGCTGATTTGCCAGAGTGATGGAACGGTATACATAGCGGATTCAAAATCCGCCGCCTCACGGCTTAGGGGTTCAAATCCCCTCTCTGGTACCATTTTTAGCAGTTGTCAATTCTCATAAATGAGAGATTATCATGTTATTTGTCAAAATAATTTTTCTACTCATTGCTTCCACATCTCTTTTTGCTACAAACGATTTACAAAGTAATTATTACATTAAAAATGATTTCATTATGCTTTCAGATATTGTACATGTAAATAAAGAAAATGATAAAAAACTTTTTGTTATAGATAAAAACAGACACACAAAACGAATAAAAAAAAGAGAGCTTTTAAAAATACTTCACGAAAACGGCTTTGACAACCTTACTTCAAAGCACAGCTACATACAATTTACAAAAAAAAGCCCTATTGACACAACTTTTATAAAAAACAGTATAAAAAAACACTATACAGAAAAATATAAAAATATAGAAATCTCTGCAATAATTCTCTTTCCCATGCATTATATGGAAGAACTTCCAAAGCACTGCACGGTTCATTTTAACACCAAAGCTCATTTGTCCAACAAGGGTATTTTATACATCAAAACAGATGATAATAAAAAAATATTTTTCAAATATAAAATTTCAGCCACTGTTTCTATTTTACTTGCCAGAGAAGACATCAAAAAAGATAATGAACTCACCAATGTAAATACACAAAAAAAGAGTATAATACTAGATAAATTTAAAGCAATGCCATTGCAGGGTTTACATGTCAAGCACTACCAGAGTAAGCATAATATAAAAGCCGGTGATATTATCACACAAAGAGATGTTGTAGGTTTGTTTTTGGTCAAACGCGGCTCGAGTGTCAGTGTTAATTTCAATAACAATGCAATACAGATTTACTTTTCTGCAAAAGCACTTCAAAACGGAAGACTAGGCGACACTATCAGTGTAATAAAGAGAAACGGAAAAAAAATAAGAGTTGTTATAACTGGAAAAAACAAAGCAGAGGTACAATGAAAAAAAGCAAAATAGTAGTTGCCAGCAGTGGAGCCAGTGGTGTTAACCTTGGAGTGAAAATACTTCAACTGCTTCCGGAGTCTGTTGAAAAACATTTTATCATGACAGAAAATTCAAAGAAAGTACTTGCACACGAGATGCATAATGTCACTACCCATAATAATGATAATATTGCAGCTTCTGTTGCATCAGGCTCTTTTGGAGTGGATGCTATGATTATCGCACCGTGCTCTATGAATACACTGGCAAAAATTGCCTGTGGAATTTCGGACAACTTAATTACACGATGTGCTGCTGTAATGATTAAAGAGCAAAAAAAGCTTATTTTGGCACCAAGAGAGATGCCTTTTTCGGCCATTGCATTAGAAAACATGCACAAACTCGCAACTCTTGGGATTATCATAGCCCCTCCTGTTATAGCATATTATTCAAATCAGCAGACACTTGATGCAATGGAAAATTTTGTTATTGGCAAATGGTTTGACTTGCTAGAAATTGAAAACAACTTATACCAAAGGTGGCAAATTGAAGAGTCGTAAAATCGCTTTATACCCGGGGACATTTGATCCGATAACAAACGGACATTTTGACATTATTGAACGTGCAAAAAATCTGTTTGATGAAGTAATTGTTGCAGTTGCCGAGTCAAAAGACAAAAACCCTATGTTTAGTTTAGAACAAAGAATAAATATGGCACAGATTGCTACAAAAGAGATTAAAGGTGTTCGTGTTTTAGGTTTTGACAACCTGACTATTGATTTGGCACACGAACAAAAAGCCAGTGTTCTGATTCGTGGATTACGTGCTGTAAGTGACTTTGAGTATGAACTGCAGCTTGGTTATCTTAACAACTCCCTTGATGAAAACATAGAAACAGTCTATTTGATGCCAAAACTCAAACATGCTTTTATCAGCTCTTCTATTGTCAGAAATCTTTTAAAGTTTAGCGGCAAAACAGATCACCTTTTGCCCAAAGAGGTACAGCAGGTTATAGGGAGTCTGCGCTGATGTATATTGCAATAGAGGGCATTGATACAGCCGGAAAAAGTACACAGATAGAGGCACTTAAAAATCATTTTCCTGATGCAGTCATTACAAAAGAACCAGGTGGGACTGCTATAGGACAAGAGATTCGCAGACTTGTTTTGAGTGCAAAAACAAAAAGCAAAAGAGCAGAGTTTCTTCTTTTTCTTGCTGACAGAGCAGAACATATAAAAGAGGTAATAGAACCAAATCTGCACAAAATGATTATTTCAGACAGAAGTGCTGTCAGTGGCGTCGCCTATGCACTCACCCAGGGAAATATCAGTAAAAAAGATTTGATTAGTTTAAATGATTTTGCAACAAAAAAAATATATCCCCAGACAATTTTTTTGCTGCGTCTGACAAAACAGGAACTCGAATACAGACTTTCGCAAAAAGAACTAGACGGTATTGAGCTTCGGGGCAGCGAATATCTATTAAAAATTCAAGAGAGTATCAAAGAAGCGAGCCTTCTTCTGGGTGTGCCGTTGATTGAAATTGATGCCACGAAGAACAGAGATGACATTACAAAAGAGATATTAAACAATATTAACAACGAAACAGATCAAAAGGATAAAGAATTATGATTAAATCACTCAGAGGTATGAATGACATACTTGATGAAAATGAATCGAAACGGTTTACTTATTTTTTGGATGTGGCACAGAACATTGCCAGAAGATACGGTTTTCACTATATAGAAACACCACTTTTGGAAGAGACCGCATTATTTAAGCGTAGTGTAGGAGAGAGCAGTGACATTGTCGGTAAGGAGATGTACCAGTTTATTGACAAAGGAGACAATGATGTTTGTCTGCGTCCCGAGGGAACAGCTGGTGTTGTACGGGCTTTTATACAAAAAAAACTAGACAAAGCAGGTGGAATTCACAGATTTTTTTACTATGGTCCGATGTTTCGATATGAAAGACCGCAAAAAGGACGCCTGAGAGAATTTCATCAGTTTGGAGTTGAAAGTTTCGGTATTGCTAGTGTTTATGAGGATGCAAATATGATCATGATGGTCAGCGATATACTCAAAGAGCTTGGTATCGGCTACAGATTACAGATCAATTCACTCGGTGACAACAACTGTATGCCGCAATACCGTGACACCCTTGTCTCTTTTATAGAAGGTGTTGAGAGTGAAATTTGTGAAGACTGTAAACGAAGAAAAAGTACGAATCCCATCCGTGTACTTGACTGTAAAAATGAAAAGTGTCAATCTTTATACGAAAATGCTCCAAAACTGTTACATTCACTGTGCGAAAGCTGTGACAGTGACTTTGAAAAACTAAAAAAAATACTTGATGAAAATAGCATCAGTTATGAAATAGATACCAATCTTGTGCGTGGACTTGACTACTACTCAAAAACCGCTTTTGAGTTTGTGAGTGACAATATCGGCAGTCAGAGTGCTATTGCCGGTGGTGGAAGATATGACAGACTTGTAGAGTTTTTAGATGGTCGCCTTACTCCTGCTGTAGGTTTTGCGATGGGCATTGAAAGGCTGTTGGAACTCATACAAATGCCACAGGAATCAAGAGAAGGATATTACCTCGGTGCTATGGATGAAGAAGCCATAGATACAATAATTGCA
>JALSKR010000040.1 GCA_026988735.1 Sulfurimonas sp. | reverse complement strand
ATTATTGTCCTATTTTAGGAGTTTGGAGTTTTTTAGCTTGTTTTTTGCTGTTGAAAGTATAGCCAAAATAGGCTTTAAAATGCCTAAAATAGGGGTATTTTTGGTTTTTCAGGACTGACTACTTACATGTAAGAAGTATTAATGATTTAGCAAGTCTTCAAAAAGAATTTCACAGTCATTTTGTTTGGGAAAAAACAGCATTTAAAAACCTCTATCTTTTAGAAATTGCCGACTTTACACAAGCATCTAAAATCATCAGCTGTAACCAAGATATAGCAAGTGACGGAGCCTTTTCGCTCGGCATGATTTGTAGATATTCAGAAGAACTCCTTACATGTAACGCACACAGATACAAAGAACTTTATTGGGAATGCGGAATGATAGGACAACAGTTGTACCTCGAAGCAACTTCATTAGGTTTGTCAGGTACGGGAATCGGATGTTTTTTAGATGATTTGATGAATACAAAAGTATTAGGACTCAAAAATAATCTTTATCAGAGTATGTATCATTTTACTGTAGGAGTCGGGTATGTCGATAGTAGGATTCAGACACTCCCTCCCTATGAGAGTAGAGCCTGAAGTATTTTTAAATTATTTAATTTTTTCTAGTATAGAATCCACAGTAAAACCGAATTTTTCAAACAACTCTTTTGCCGGAGCTGAAGCACCGAAAGTATCCATACCGATAACTTCATCCGCCAAACGATACCACTCTAAGCCGCGAGCTGCTTCGATGGCTACTTTTTTCGTATCCGGCACTATCATTTCATCGATATAAGCTTTTTCTTGTTCTATAAACAAGTCATAACACGGCACACTCACAACATTTGCCCGCACGCCTTTTTCATTGAGTGCTTCTTTTGTTTTGAGGGCTAGTTCTACTTCACTTCCTGAAGCCATCAATGTAATGACAGCATTTTCATCACTTGCTAACAAATACCCTCCACGCTTGATTTCACCTTTTACAGGGGCAGGCACGACTGCAAGACTTTGACGTGAACATACAAAAGCAGATGGAGATTTCTCCATTGCAAGCGCTGTTTTCCAAGCTTCGATATTTTCGGCACCGTCAGCCGGACGCCATACATAAAAATTCGGCAATGCACGAAACTGTGACAAATGTTCAATAGGTTCATGTGTAGGACCGTCTTCACCGACACCGATACTGTCATGCGTCCAGACAAAGAATTGCTGAATTCCAGAGAGTGCTGCAATTCTTGCGGCAGGTTTTAAGTAGTCTGAAAAGACAAAAAATGTCGAGGTAAATGGTTTAAGTGGTCCATATAAAGCTATAGCGTTTGTTATTGCTGCCATTGCATGTTCACGAATACCAAAGTAAATATTTCTCCCTTTTGGGTAAATGCCCATATCATTTAAATGTGTTTTATTTGAAGGGGAAAGGTCGGCACTCCCTCCTAAAAAACTCGGCACAGCTCTTGCTATTGCATTCAAAATTTTTCCGTTTGTGTTTCTTGTTGCATCCGCTTTATCAAACTCTGGCCACTGAATTCTTGAATAATCAGCATTTTCTAAAGCTGCCAAAGTTTCATTTTGTTCCATAAGCGGCAATGTTTTTTGTCGGTGAATCCATTCACGCTCCAATAAATCACCCTCTTCGACGGCACATCGAAAACGACCCATTACATCCTCAGGAACAAAGAATTTTTTCTGTGGGTCAAAGCCTGCACCTCTTTTTCCATCAGCAATAATATCTTCACCAAGAGGAGCACCATGCGCATGATGAGAACCTTCAAGCGGTCCTGCACCTTTTGCTATAATTGTATTGGCAATGATTAAAACGGGTCTAGTTGCTTTTTTCGCCTGTGTAATCGTTGCATCAATTTCATCATAATCATGCCCGTTACACTCTAAAACTTCCCAACATTGAGACTCAAATCTTGCACGAATATCTTCACTGATGCTTAAATC
>JALSKR010000039.1 GCA_026988735.1 Sulfurimonas sp. | reverse complement strand
GTAACATCTAAAATATCATCTTGAATCTGAAACAACAGTCCGAGTTTTATACCAAAATCATAAAGTTTTTCTGCCATAGCATCTTGTCCAACAATCAATGCGCCCATTTTTAAAGCAGCGGCAATAAGTTTTGCCGTTTTGTTTGTGTGCAATATTTTTATATCTTCAAGTGCCAAAGCTTGATTTTCAAAATAGCAGTCTATCGCCTGACCCAAAACCATACCGTTCAACCCACCATTGCTTGCAAGTTCACGAATCAATTTTACCCGTATTTCATCAGAAAAAGGTGCATTTGACAAAACTTCAAAAGAGTATGTATTTAAAGCATCTCCGACTAAAATCGCCGTTACTTCATCAAAGCTTACATGTAAAGTCGGTTTTTCCCGTCGTAAAGGAGAGTTATCCATCGCCGGCAAATCATCGTGAATAAGCGAATAGGTGTGTAAAAATTCTACTGCCAAAGCGGCATATCTTGCAGATTCCACCAGTAAAGGGTTATACGCTTTAACAACTCCGAGAAGTAAAGCAGGACGAAACCTTTTGCCGCCGGCTTGGAGCATATTTTGTAGTGCATCCTCATATGTAGGATGAATACTTTGTGATGTCGGTAAATTCGCTAATAAAAATTGCTCAAAGTTTTGCATATGAAATTGTAGTGTTTTTCTACTTAATATTTACAAAAAACTGAAACTTATTACGCTCAAATAAAAGCGAAGAGTAGTCTTTAAAGTTTTCTATATATTTTCGGAGTTCCTCTTGATTTTTTACAGCGACTCCATTCACCTGTATCAGTTTATCTCCAGTATGCAGTCCATAGTTTTGAAATTTTTTACTTAACGCGCTTACATGTAAACTCTCATCAAAATAAATGCCTTTTTGTTCCAAGAAAGTATCACTTAAAAAACCACCACCGTATCGTTGTTTACATGTAACACTAAAAGTAAGTAATTTTGAACCGCGTTTTACTTTTATGCTATGCTTCGAGCCAACAGCAGAAAAAAGAATTTTTTGCATCAACTTGGCAGCATTATGCACTTTTTTATGGTCATATTCAAGAATACAATCTTTTCTTTTAAAAGGATTTTTTTTTATAAAAGGATCGCTTGCATTCACTAACACTGTGCCATTTTGATTATGAATTCGTATACCTATATCGCCGTAGACAACTTTTTTAGCCAAAAGAAAATGTTTAATATACTCTTTTTGAATAATCCCTTTACTCGTCGCAATACCTTCTATAGAACAGCAACTACTTGAAATCAATGCCGGAACTTTTAGTATTTTGTTGTATTTTGCAAAAGTATTTAAGCCAATTTGAGCCTGTAAAAATTTACCTTCTTTTGCTTTTTTTGTATTTATAATTGCTGTTCCAAGTTGTAATCGCATGTTTATATCATAAGGGTAGGCAAAAGGCTTATTGTCTTTTACAAGATATAACGATAAAAAAGGATCATATTTAATAATTTTCATATTTGTAATATGCCGCGTATATACAAGACATTGTGCATTTTTCAGAGGAAGAATAAGTGTATTGTTTTGAATAACTTTTGCATCTTTTACTTTTTGGATACAAGAAGCATAGCCACCTTTACAGGCATAAAGGTTCAAAAAAAGAAGCGAAATAACTACAAATAGGCGAA
>JALSKR010000038.1 GCA_026988735.1 Sulfurimonas sp. | reverse complement strand
TCGATTGGATGTTGGCGTGCCTGCCCTCTGCGTTTGTCTTTTAGTGTTTTTAATTCTTCTCGTAGGTTAAACTCTTTCATGTTGGAGTTTAAGCAATTTTTAGTCCATTGTATGAATCAGCCGTGATTTACATACACTGTAAATGGTACTGATTCACATATTCAGATAGTACCTTTGACATTAAATGACCTTGAAAAAACTCCTGAAGATTTAGCAAACTATATTACGTTTTCTTTAGAAACATTTATGGCTGAAATGGATTCTCGCCAGTTTGGTGCACAGTAGAAACCTCTCTGCAACCCAGTAATTTAAAGCTATTGGAGCCTCTTTTGGCTGCTAGCTTTAATTTGCCTTTTTCTTTTACCCCCTGCTCTTTATCTTATGTTTAGGCTCAACAACAATTCAGTAATATACACAAATTAAAAAATATTATATAAAAAAACAATGCAGTAAAGATGAGAAAATGCCAAATTTAAAAGAATTAGCCCAAGCAGCTATGGACAAAGAAGAACAAGACAAGCCCAGTCTGGCAGAACTTGCCCAGGCGGCAGTAGAAAAACATGAAAAAATCATTGAAGACAAGTATGCTAAAAAATTGGCACAGGCAGACAAAGAACCGGTTGTGCAAGCAAACAACAACATAGAGCTTGCAAGAACTTTAAAAGAAAAACTTTCAAAAAAACTTTTCGGACAGGAACAGGCCATAAATACTGTTGTCAACAGTATGAAAAATGACATAAGTGAAAATAAAAAAGCGCCTAAAGCAACCTATCTCTTTTTAGGCTCTCCTGCAACTGGAAAAACATTTTTGGCTGAACTTATGAGTGAGCACCTGCCAAAATACAAAATAATGAAATTTGATATGACGCAGTACCATCAGCAAAACGGTGGAGAACTCTATGGGTACCCTGCCGGATGGAAAGGCTACGGTGTCGGTCAACTGACAGGTTTTGTGCACAGAAACCCAAAAGCCATTATAGTACTTGATGCCTTTGAAAAATGTGACAACATCATTCAAAGCAACCTGCTCGGTATATTTGAAGGTGGTCAACTGCGTGACGGCTGTGGCTGGGACAAAGTCACAGATGCTCCGTGTAGTGAAGATCCGGATATTATATATAATGAAGAAAATGCCAACTATATGGTAGATTTTACACAGGCAATTTTCATTATCACTACAAGTCTTGGAAAAGAACTTTATCTTGACAGCCGTTTTAAAGACCTTGTAAAACAAGACTACATTCAAGCCGAATCTATGATTCTTGAAGCCATCAGGCGAGAAAGAAAAAGAGACAGCAGAAGCGACGGTTGGCAAGAAGCAATTTTGCCAGAATTAGTTTCCAGGTTTTCTCAGGCAAATATCTGTCTTTTCAATAAACTCAATTATGATGCCTATGCAAATATCGCCAAAAAGGTTTTTTTAGCATATAAAGATGGCTTCAAAGATAGATATAACATTGAATTTGCTGTTGAAGAGAACTTTGACGAATTTTTAAAGACACAGATACTCAATTTTGCACCAGAGTTAGATGCAAGACGTATAAAAGACAAAGTCAGTACCACTTTTTTTGACAGAATTACAGCATACATCATGGACTCGGGCATTAAAACCAGTGAATTTAACAAAATTAAAGTCTCCCTTTCAAAAAGCTGTATCAACTACCTTAAAGAGATGATAGACCCTCTTATAGAAGATGAAACACTTGTCAAAGAACTTTTCAGAAAAAACATTACACTTGATGTCGAAGATGCTATTACCAGCAAACGGGGTGTAATAAACTATAAAGTTTTCAACATTCGATTTAAACAGGTTACAAAAATCAAAGACTTTAGTGAAGACGGATTGGTTTTTGACATTCCAAATGTCTCTTTTGATGATATAGCAGGGCATTACAAAGCCAAGCAAAGACTGCAAGAAGTCATAAACTTTTTTAAAGAGCCCAAACTTCTTGAGAGCTTTAATATAGCTCCGCCAAAAGGTATGCTGCTTTATGGACCTCCGGGAACAGGGAAAACAATGCTGGCAAAAGCCTTTGCAAAAGAGGCAGAGTTGCCATTTATAGCTGTAACAGGACTTGAACTCCTTGATCCTGCCAAAACAAAACAGATTTTTAGCAAAGCAAAAGAGTATGCACCTGCTATTGTCTTTATAGATGAGATAGATACCATTGGTAAGCGTGGTGGAAATGATGGCAAAGAGGTTCCAATTAATAAACTTCTTTCAGAAATAGATGGATTTTCTGATACAAAAGGTGAAAATATTTTTGTTATCGCTGCAACCAACTATAAAGACAATATTGACAGTGCTATCATAAGACCTGGTCGTATTGAAATTCATATTGAAGTAAACAACCTTGACAAAGATGCTAGAGAGTATTTTTTAAATAAAATCATCAAAGAAAAACCATCAAGCGGTTCTTTTGATATGAACAGACTCCTGATGTATACGGCAGGTTTTACCGGTTCACAACTTGAACTGCTCAGTAAAGAGGCATCATTTTACTGTTTGCGTCATGGTTTGCCTGCCATTACACAAGAGATTTTGGTTGAACAGATCAATGCTATAAAATATGGTGAAAAACAGACCTATTTGTCTGCTGAACAGATATTTGAAGAGACAGCTGTTTATGAGGCGGGACGAGCCGTTGCATCTAAAATATTGATGCCACATATTCAGATAGAACATATCAGTTTGACACCAAAAGACAACAATGAACATTTTATTTCTCATGATTATAATGAAATTCAAGATAATATGACTGTAAAAGATTTTAAAAACAGAATATTGGTTTCATTAGCAGGAAGAACTGCACAAATCAAACGCTTTGGTACTACTGACGGGTTAAACTCCGGTGCATTAAATGATCTGCAACAGGCCACACATGACGCCTACAAAGCAATAGCACATTATGGAATGGATGAAGAAGTCGGCTATATCAATATTAATGGAATACTTGATGCACAAAAGGGTGTGAATATAAATAAAGACACCGAACATTATCATGCAAAAATTGACAAGGCACTTGAGAGATGGATGCAAGAAAGTGAACAAAATATCAACAGTTTTATTGATGAACACTGGGAAATTATAGAAAAATTATCATCTCGTCTGCTTGAAAAAGAGATCATTTATGCAGATGAACTTGATGCAGTAATAAAAAAAGATTATCTTAACAAGGAACAATAATGCATAAAAAATGGAATATACTTTTTGTAAAAGATGACCAAACAGCTTTACATGTAAACGAGCAGATACTCTCTCAATATTTTAATAAAATTGCTATTGCAGCAGATAGACATAAAGCACTGAAACTAATTTATGCCAATAATTACGACATTGTCATAAATGACATCACCACAGACCCGCTTGAGGGAACAGTTTTCATAAAACAGACAAAAACAATGAAACCTGAACAGGTACAGGTTGCTTTGGTGCTAGCGAGTGATGAAGAAAAAATCGGTGGATTGATTGATTCTGGAATTAACACTTTTTTATTGGAACCCCAACAACTTGAACAGGCTCTTGAAGCAATTTCAGATATGAACCCATATCTGAAAAAATAATACTACTACATTGCATGTCCTAAATGCAGGGCCATTTCAGAGTCCCATTTAGATACATGTAATATAAGCCACTTTTTAAAATCAGTTTCTAAAAAGTCTTGCAGTTCAAGCGGACTTTTTAAAACAAGCC
>JALSKR010000037.1 GCA_026988735.1 Sulfurimonas sp. | reverse complement strand
GTTACTACTTCAGTATGTATTTAGCTATTGAGACTATAATTACACTATAAAGACTATATTTTACAAGAGAGAAATTAAATGACTGAAGATATATTAAAAAAAATCAAACAACTCCCACCACTTCCGGAATCTGCTCTTCAAATAGAGAAAGTTTACAAAGATCCGAACTCTACATTTAATGATATGGCAAAAATTTTAGAAAAAGACCCTCTTTTGACAGCCGATATTCTTAAGGCGGCAAATTCGCCTCTTTACGGTTTTTCCAGAGAAATAAATGCAATCTCTCAGGCAGTTGGTCTCTTTGGTATGGGAACTGTTCGCGGATTTGCATTAGCTTCAATCGTGAAAAAAAGCTTTGCACTGGATCTCTCTCCTTACGGTATTACAAATGAAATGTTCTCTGAACTCTCAAAAAAACAGCATGCGCTTACTACGACCTGGTGTTTAAAAAGAGAAAACAGACTCATGGGTATCTTATCACCTGCTGCCTTCTTGGTAGAAATCGGAAAAGTACTTATTGCGCAGCAGATTATAACGGACAACAAAGAAGCAGAGTTCAAAGCAGCTATGCAGGAGTTACAAGATGTTGAAGCTGCCGAAAAAGAGACTGTAGGTGTAGATACACCTGAAGTCAGTTCTACAATATTTGCGCAATGGAAATTTGAAGAGGGACTTGTTGATGTTATACGCAACTGTCAAAATCCTGATGCAGCCAAAGAAGAAGATAAAAAAGCTGCACAGATTCTTCATGTAGTACGTATCACTGTTCCTATAAACGGCATAATCACAAACGAAAGCATTCAAACTGCAAAAGAGTTGATAGAAAAATACGGACTTGATATAGAGAGTTTCGATCAAGCCCTAGAACATATTAAATAAAGAGTACAATGAATTGAAATCACTACTTATACGACTCACTCATGGGCTCAATGAACAAGACATCACGGAAGAAGAACTCCCTATAGTACGTGAATGGCTTGCAAAAAAATACCTCACACACAAGCATAATATATATAAATTCAATTCCAAGTACCGTGCCGGAGTTTTAGGACTTGTCCAAAAAGGAACAGCGTATTTACATGTAATAGGCGAAAATATTAAAGACCTCTATATCAATGAAAATAATCTCGGACTTGCCAATGAAGGGGATTTGGTTATTGCCCAGAGACTTTTAGGCCACAGAGAACAGCCAAGTGCCAAAATAGTAGAGATAGTCGGGAAAGAACAAACCTACAGTGTCGCCTACATTATAATGAAAGAGGGACGCAAGACTTTGGTTGACCTTAAAACAGAGTATCCCGTCGGTGCTGAGATGTCAGCAGAAGAGCTCAGTAACTATGCAGTGGGTGACCTTTTTAAAGTTGACAACAATGAAAATAAAATCATGGAAAAAATAGGCAACATCAAAGACCCGAAATCTGATGAAAAAATTGTCCTTGCCCAGTTTAACAAGCATGATAAATTTGATGAAGAAGTTTTAAAAATCGCTCGTTCCTTTGAACCTGTTGATGCTTCAAAGTATCCAAAAAGAAAAGATTTAAGAGATTTGACATTTTGTACGATAGACCCCGTTACTGCAAAAGATTTTGACGATGCCATCTACTGGGATGACAAAAATACAACCCTCTATGTTGCCATCGCAGATGTCAGTGAATATGTTACACCTTTTGGTCCAATAGATACCGAAGCAATCTACAGAAGTTTTTCTATCTACCTGCCACATCGTTCTATTCCTATGCTGCCAAGAGAGCTCAGTGAAACTTTATGTTCCCTGCAACCGCATGTAGACAGACTTGCCTATGTATTTGAAATCAAACTTGATATAAAAACTCTTGAGGTCGTAAAATCTGAAGTCTATGAGGCACTTATGCACTCTGACAGAAGATTTAACTATGAAGAGATTGACCTCTTTTTACAAAATAAGCTGCAGGCAAAAACACAAGAAGAAAAAGAAATCTTTGCATGGATAAAAAAACTCAAAACAGTCACAGACAGATTACGGGCAAAACGTCTACAGGAGGGTTTTGACTTTCATTCTACGGAAATAGAAATGACTCTGGATGAAAATACAAACCTTGTATCTACAACTCTTGCCCAGGAAACTCCTTCTCACGGACTTATAGAGGACTGTATGCTTTTAGCCAACAAAGAAGCGGCAAAACGCTATAAACGGGGGCTTTTTAGAATTCATGAACCGCCAAGTCAGGCAAAACTTCAAAAACTTTATCAAGAGCTCGCAGGTATCGGCATACATGTAGAGATCAAAAACACTATAAAAGAGACGATAGACTCCATCCAAAAACAGGCCAGGGAGATGGGAATTGAAGCTGAAGTTGATACCCTGATTATTCAGTCTCAGATGCAGGCACGCTACTCCCCTGTAAATGTTGGACACTTTGGGCTGGGCTTTAAAGAGTATACACACTTTACTTCACCTATCAGAAGATACAGTGATTTGATCGTGCACAGACTTTTAAAAGCGATTAACAGAGGAGACACGCAGGAACAGTCGTATGTTTTAAGAAATATTGAATCACTCAGTATGGCCATCAGTGAAAAAGAGCGTGAGGCAATGATTATAGAGTCTGAATACAAAGCACGCAAATATGCAAGATGGGCGGAACAAAATCTGCATAAAGAGTTTAAAGCAAGAATCACCTCTACTGATCCGGAACTGCGCGCGGAGCTGCATGATGAAATAATAGGTGCAAGACTGCATTTTACATCGGGTGCGGATGTGACACTTTTTGAAGATGTCATTGTTCGGATTGACAAAGTCAATATAGCAAGAGCCAGAATATATGCCTCTGTAGTCGGAAAAATAGAAAAATAATGTATAAAAACGAGTTTGACAAACATATACAGAACAGGAGTATCTCCAACAGCTTTATTTTTTTTGGAGAAAGCAGCTTCCTGATAGATATGTACACAAAAATGCTGACAAATATAGAAGAAGCAAATATACTCAGCTATTACCATGACGAATATGATTTCAACTCTGCAAAGGCACACCTTTCACAGGGTTCACTCTTTGGAGACAGAAATATCCTTGTGATAAAAAGCGAAAAAAAAATTCCCAAAAAAGAGCTTGATCTATTTTTATCATTATGTGAGAAAAATACGGAAAATATTTTTGTTTATGCCTATTATGGAGCAGACCATAAAACCTACAATAATAAAAAAGCTTTTGCCAAAACAAATGTTATGAGTGTAAGATTTTTTCATCCAAAAGAGTATGAAGCACAAAATATTATTTATGCACTTGCACAGGAAAAAAATGTCAATATTGATAAATTTACAATTTCACATCTCTTAAAAATTCACAATGGTGATGTTGCCCTGGCATCCAATGAAATAGAGAAGTTTCGTGTCTATGACAGAGCCATTACAACAAAAGATGTGGACAATCTGGTTTATGGACTCGCAAGCATCAATCTTGATGATTTTATAAAAAAACTGCTTGAGAAAAAAGATTTTCGGGACGATTTGCTCAATATACTGGAGCATGGCGAAGATGAAATAAGAATTATTACAGCAATCACCGCCTATCTGACACAGCTTTATATGTTTAATATCTATATTCGTATAAACGGCGCACCGAATGCTTTAGAGATTTTAGGTTACCCTGCTCCCTCTTTTATTGTTGAGCAAAAAGCATCTGCAGCAATTAAAATCAAACCGCAAACCTATTTAAAACTTCATGAGTTACTCTTAAACAGTGAACTGCAGATGAAAAGTTCGCATACAAATAAAAGCGCAATTCTCTTTTCAAGCTTAATCCGA
>JALSKR010000036.1 GCA_026988735.1 Sulfurimonas sp. | reverse complement strand
CATAACGGCGTTCCATCTCATTTACCATATTATTCAGTGAGATTATTGCCTGCTTTGGTTTTGTTATAACTGGTGTCAGCAGATGCGGAATGTCATTATATATGGAAAACTCCAACATTTTCGGATCAATCATTAAAAGACGCAACTGATCAGGAGAATTTTTATATAAAAGCGAAAGTATCATAGCATTGATACCGACACTTTTTCCGCTTCCTGTTGTTCCGGCAATGAGTAAATGCGGAAGTTTTTTCAAGTCTGTAATAAAAGGTTTTCCCACTATATCTTTTCCAAGTGCTATAGTGAGTGGTGAAGCCGAATCTTTAAAGAGTTTGTCATCTAAAAGCTCACGCAGATAAATGGTATCTACAGTTTCATTTGGAATTTCTATGCCGACAACATCTTTTCCGGGAATAGGTGCCTGAATACGGATAGTCTCAGCTGAGAGTGCCATCGCCAAATCATCTTGCAGGTTCAGTATTTTACTCACCTTTACATTGGCTGCCGGCTTAAACTCAAATGTAGAAACGACAGGACCGGCATAGGTACGCACAACATCTCCGTCAATTTTAAAGTGTGCCAGCTTTTCTATGAGATAACGGATTTTGTCATCCAGCTCTTTTTCATCGACATTATGTACTGTTTTGTTTGGCTTTTGTAAAAAATTCACAGAAGGCAGTTTAAAATTTTTAGGTTTTTCCACTTTTCCTTTTTCAATATTTTCCAGAAGCTTTGTATTTTCTTCAAGTTCATCGACAATAACAGTATTTTTATGCTCTTTAACATCAGCTGCAATATCCAGGATAGTTTTTTTTGTATCATTTTGTTCCTCTTTTCTTAAATAGGTCGGTTTGTCTATCTCCTCAATTTCTTCTAAAGGTGCAACTGTTGCAGTATGCTGCTCTTGCTCTGCCGTTAATGCAGTATCTGTTTCTTGCATCATTGCAGACTCTTGTTCTTCAAAAGGCTCAGGATTGACATCATTGTTGACAACGACAGGAGCTCTTTTTTTTGGTTTTAAAGATAACGCTATACTATGCAAGATTTCAGAACTGCTTTTTTCAAAAAGTATTACCATAGCCACAGCTGTAATCACAAACCAAAATACCCACAGTCCAAATACACCGATATAAGGCGATAAAAAGTCTACAAAATCAGCACCGAACTTTCCTCTGTACTCGTTTGTCACAAGCAAAGCCTGTGCAATAAGAGAAGAACATAAAAGTAAAAAAGAGGCAATACTGACTTCTAGTTTTCTAAAGCCAAACGAAGTGTCTTTATATAAATAATACAAAGGTGCAAGTAAAATAAACAGATATATAAAAGAAATATACCCAAAATAGAGTTGGTTATATGAAGAAAAAGTAGCACCATAACTACCCATTAAACCAGTCGAACCAAAAAGGGCCGAAAAACCAAGATAAATTAATATACCAAAAATGACAATAAATAGAGTATCTTTCAAGCTGGAAAACCTTTAATAATATATGAATTAAAAGTATATCCTATAAATAATTTACCAGACTTAACTGCGAAATTTTTCCCACAGTTGAGAGCATTGCCTGATAATTTGTGTCCAATTGTGTAAGGCGCAAAGATGCTTCAGCTATGTCAGTGTCTATAATTTCAGAACGTAAAGTTATTGTACTTGTTTCAAGTAGACTTGTTCTCTCAAGTGAAGTAGTTAACGCATTTGACTGCGCTCCAACAACTGAATGGCTTCTCGATACATGTGACTGTAATTTGTCTATTGATGTAAGAGCATTTTCTATCCCTTGATTTCGTTTGTCTCCGCTGGAACTGTCAGGGTAAAGCTTATAATCTTCTACTGCAGTAATCGCTTCATCAAGATTTTTAAAAAAGTCTGTTTTTGGATCGACAATTGTCAATGTGTTGTTTGCATTAAAAGCCATGACAGATGCATCTGCACCTGCTGTAAAGTTATCACTATTAGCATCATAGAGTGCAATAGTAGCCGATGTTTCAGGAGAAGTTAAATCAGTAAATGTCAATTTTCCATCATAAGTTAAAGATGTTGTGCCATCTCCATTGGAAGCTATTATTGCAGCGTCATAATCAGTCGCTGAATTTGTTGCAGGAGGATTATCAGTAACTGCCATATTAATAACATCCATTAGTTGCTGATAAGTTACATTATCGGCATCAGTTGCTGTTCTTGGATTTTGCATATTAAAAAGATTATATGTTGTTCCATTTATCGTAAATGTCGTTCCTCCATTTGCTGTACTTTTGAAATCTATCGTTGCAGTATAAGCATTTCCATTAATATCATTTCCACTTAAATCAAATGTTGTTCCATCCAAAGTATCGGCTGTTCCCTGAGACAAATCAGCTACTTCAGAGATTTTGGTTGAAGGTGATGCAAAAGCATTTGTATCTTTTACAATTTGTGCTACATTGGATGTAAGTTCTGAACCGCTTTTAGAAAACTCAGTTCTGTCATAAACAATACCTTCTATATTACTTGCAGCTCCTGATGCTGATGTAAAACCTGATTGTATAAATTCTTTGACATAGAGATTTGATGTAGCAGTTCCGTCTTTTATTTTTGCATAATCACTTTCACCACTATCCAAATCATCAATATCAGTAACATCAGCTTTGCCAGTATCATCGAAATCAACCGCCCCAACCATATGAAAATCCAACTTGCTTGAACCTTTTTGTTTATCTTCAATAACAATTTGTCCATTACTATTCAATGTCACATTAACGATATCGGTACTTCCTGTATTGCCATATGCTTTCCCTATTTCGTTCATTAAATCACTCACTTTTGCTGTGTCATTTAACTCTATTTTTTCCTTAAACGCTGTGCCATCACTCTTTGTTCCTCTAATATAAAAATAATTTTTATTGACTGTATTTTCATCACCATCAATATCACCCATCAAATCTCTAATACTACTATCTGCAGTAACTATTCCACCATTAATCAAATCATTGTTAATTACATTTGTTGTAATCTCTCTTTTTGTATTTGGCTCTTCGCCTAAAAAAAGTTCTGCTCCACTAAGATTGTATGTTTGTGTTGAATTTGAGCCAAGCATAGCATCTAATCCCGCATCATTCCCTTGATATATTCCATTTGCATCTATCGGTTTTGTATCAGTAGCAGATCCTGAAAAAAGATACTTTCCATTAATTGAAGTGTTTGCAAGATTTTTAAAGTGATCTTCTAAACCTCTAAGTTCACCTGCAATAGCATCAAGAGAATCGGGACTGTGTGTGCCATTTGCAGCATTTATAAGTAAAGTTTTTGTTCTATCGAGTGAGGTTTCAAAATCATTTAAAATATAATCTGTTTGTTCAGAAACTTTTTGCCCACTCTCTGTGCTTTGTTTTACCTGCCCAATGGTTGTCAGTTCGTTATCAAGTCGCATAGTTTCTGTAAATGTTCGCACATCATCACTGGCATATTGAATTTTCAATCCTGATGCAATCTGTTTATTTACATCAAAAAGTTCATTATTTATTTTTAAATTATTTGTACCGTATAAACTTTGATAGTACATACTTGATGTTACACGCATAATATCTCTCCGTTTTCAAAATATTGTTTATTTTTTATCATTATTGGCAAAGTATAGCAATAAAAGTTCCATTTAATAGTATTATCGGCCAAATATTATTTACTTTTAAGTAAATTCTCACTATCATTCCAACTTCAACAGCTGATTTGCCAGAGTGATGGAACGGTATACATAGCGGATTCAAAATCCGCCGCCTCACGGCTTAGGGGTTCAAATCCCCTCTCTGGTACCATTT
>JALSKR010000035.1 GCA_026988735.1 Sulfurimonas sp. | reverse complement strand
GACAGCTCTTTTGTACTTATACGGTATTTTCTTGAAAAATGTACGGAGTCAAAAAACGACGGTGTTTCTTCACTGATTTTTTGATAAATAATCTTTTTTGCTTTGATTTTACTTTTAGCCTCTGCCAAATCAGACGCTTCAATCTTGTCGGATACTTTTTTACCAAACTCGTCAATTCCGCTGTACTTAAATATCATTGTATTATCTTTGTCATTAAATCTTGTTTTGCATTGACTGCTTCTTCTACGCTGCTGTAGACTTGCGGAGGTTTAAAATAGGGTGTAAAATCATACACACTGTTTTTATATTCTACCAGTACCTGATCACCGACTCCGTTACCATCCACTTCATAGGAAAAGCAGACATTTTCTTCAATGTTATCCTGGTTAAAATAGCCTGTATTCTCTTTTTGCATTGCGCCAAGATCAAAGTCATAGCGATAGACTTTTACACTCTCATCAAGGAAGTTTTTTATCTTTATATCCTGCTTTTTTCCGTCTATAAGTACAAAGCAATTCTTACAGTTATCCAAACAAACAAATTTTACACTCTCTTTATGCGGATAAGACTGTAAGAACTCTTTTAAATTTTTAAGCGATAAATTTGTACTTTTTTCACTCAGCTTTTTAAAATTGCCTATGACCAAGGTATAAACAACTCCCATTATTACTATAACTATCATAAGTTCAATGAGAGTAAAAGCTTTTTTCAAAAACAGTATCTCTTTATTTACACTGACTGAGTTTTATATCTGCAGCTTCTTTTGTTCCGCCCTCTTTTGCATCAGCACCAAGGGAAACCAGTTCGACCTTACCGTCATTGTTCATATAGATAAAATTTCTGCCCCATGAATCTTTTGGAATTTCATTATCTTTAAAATAACCACTCGGTGAGTAGTTAGGGTATTTTTGCGGATCCGGATTTTTCACAAGTGCTTCAAGTCCCTCGTCTGTAGTAGGATATCTGCTGTTGTCAATTTTAAACATATCAAGTGCACCATTGTAAATACTTTTCATTTGTACACATACCAGTTTTCTTTTTGCCTCTTCACCTTTTCCTGTAAGACTTGGCATTATCATGGCAGCCAAAAGCCCCAAAATAACGATAACTATCATTAACTCTATGAGTGTAAAACCACTCTTTGCTCTGTTTTTCATTCTTTATTACCTTGTTTATTTTAATTATTTATTATAGCAAAAAAATGTGTTAACTTTTTGCTCTCTTTGCAACTACTTCTCTTTTATCGTAAAAATACTTCCGTTCTTTCAAAATAACGTTCTATATTGTCAAAACTATGGCTTCCGCCCTCTTCTATAATGAGTGTAGCTTTTGCAAACTTATTTGCTGCTTCTGTATAGTCGAGTGTTTCATCGCCTTTTTGGAGTAAAAGCATAAAGTTTTCCTGTTTTGGCTCTTGCACTTCATATTTTTTGAGCATTTCCAGATAAGATTCTTTCCACTCAAAACGACTGCCGTCATAAAAGCTCTGCATGAAACCAAGCGTCTTTTGCAACGTGATATATGGATAAACAGAAGGATTTATCAATACTGCTTTGAGATTGTATTTTTGTGCAAGATAGGTTACATAGTACCCTCCCAAAGACGAACCCATCAGACTGATTTTCTCTTGTGTATTTTCTATAATTTCTTCCAGTGTCTGTATAGCCAATTCAGGGATATATGACAATGAAGGTGCCATAAATTTTTTATTTTTGTTTTTATAATATTTTCTAAAAAGTTTTGCTTTATGCCCTTCTCCACTGCTTGCAAAACCATGTATATAAATTATCATATTTTCTTACTCCTTTGCATAATTTCTTGCATCTCTTCTCTTCCTAACACATAGGCTTTGTCAATATCTCTAAATGAAAAAACTTTAATATCCAATAGCTTTTCATTGCATAAATAGAGATCACACAGCTCTTTTTTAGGACTATATTTTGACTGCCATGCTGTGTGTATGTTCTTTTGTATCCAGCCAAGTATAGACTTTGGCACTTTTTTATGTTTGGGAAAAAGGTTTATCCCGATAATCGGATAGTTGTATTGTTGGAGTTGTTCAACAGGGAAGTTATCCACAAGCCCTCCGTCAACCACAAGTCTCTCCTTTACATGTACAGGAGCGAACAGCGGTGCAACAGAACAGGATGCCAAAACCGCCTCTTTAAAAATAGC
>JALSKR010000034.1 GCA_026988735.1 Sulfurimonas sp. | reverse complement strand
TCAGGTTTTACACCTGTTAATCGTTTGAATAGTTCTGGTTTTAGCTCTTTTAATTTCTCATAATTCTTCATGCTTGAGCAATAGCAATTTTTGAACCAGTTTGGGGTTATGCAAGAAGTCTATTTATGAAAGGTGCATCAACAACAATTCAGACAGATGCAAATACTTCTATTAATAATGCATTAACTGCTACTACAACACCATAATTTCCTATTTCTGTGCAAATTTAGCCTAAATTACAGAGAATATGAATCTCACCTCTTTTAGAACCCGGATTTCAATCTGGGCTTTCTAACTTTTTAAAATATATGTTACAATTAACATATGACAAACACTAAACTTCTTGAGCAGTTTCGCTCTTTTTACTTCAAAAACTATCCTGATGATATGGAGACACAAATCTCCTACTTCGCTGTATTTGGCGGACTTGACTGGGAGATTGATACAACAAAGCCTATTGAAGAGCTCCTCCGAGAGCTTGTATTGGACAATTTTGAAGCCATAGACAGACAAATGAGAGAACTTACACTTAACAATACCCTTCACCGTAAACTGCTCAAAGCGCTTGCTACAGGTGACAGACGTATATTTTCTGCTTTTAACAAAGCCGGACTGAACAATGCAAACGGCGGGGCGGCACTCAATTATCTACAGGAAAAAGGACTGATCCAACTTGAATACTCCAGAGAAGAACACCCAAGAGACAAATATCCAAACACCAAACTCAAACGTGAAGAAGCACGTCACCGTATTTCGCACAAAGTCCTTTTTACCCACCCTTTTGTCAGGTTTTGGTTTTACTTTGTCATACCCCATATCAAAGAAATTGAGGCACAGAAATATGATGCCTTTTTCAAAGATTTTACCCTGCGTCACAACAGCTATACAAGCCTGGTGTATGAAGAACTCTCAGAAGTACTTTTAAATTATCATTTACGCGATGCACACATACGCAGCAGCGGCAGCTACTGGGATGCAAAAATAGAGATAGATATACTTACAATCACACAAAACAATCGTATTTATGTCGGAGAATGTAAATGGACAAACCATATCATCAACAAAAAAGAGCTGCATAAAATACGGGACAAATGTCAGAAGCTTGGCATTGAACCGACTCAAATTGTTCTATTTTCAAAACGGGGTTTTTCCAAAGAACTCACCCAGCTCAGCGGTGCAAATTTGGCACTTTACAGCAGTGAGGACTTTCAGGCACTGCTTAAAAAACGCTCTGTTAAATAAGAAAGTATAATTAACTGACAACACGCAGTGCCTGATAGGCTTCTTGCAGTAACTGAAACTTTTGTGTGTAATGTTCCACCAGATAAGGACTTTCATGAAAGATTTTATCAGGATGATAGACTTTTGTCAGTTTTTTATAACTTTTTTTCAAAGCATCCTGAGAGGCACCGATTGGACACTCTAAAATCGTATAAAAATGTTTTTTCTCTTCATCCAAAGAGGCTTTACATAAATCTCCGAAAGAAAAATCTGCAAAATCCGAATAGAGTTTGGACATAAAATGATTGTCATAGGTATACTGAATTTGGTAATGAAGAATATGCCGCTTGTTTAAAGCACGTTCAAGTCTTGCTTTTGACTTAAAATCACTGACATCGACCACCAAAGAGATATCTGTTCCCCGTTCCACATACACTTCAAGCTGTGAGCGCATATAGTTGAGTACCCATGAATTTGGACTGTCTAGTGAAATAAGCACCGTATTTTTATCATATGCATAGAGGTGTACTTTTATAGTTTCAGGTTCTTCCATCTTGTTAAGTTCAATTTTAATAGGCTGGTTTCCAAACTTTAGCATGGAACGTAAAAAGAATTCATGATTAAAATCATGTGTTTTCGCATGAAACTCACTTAATTCTCTTATAAAGTTTTCTCTGACCTGAGTTAATGACTGATTTTGAAACACAAGTACAGCTTTAGGTAAAAAGAGCATACCACGGGCATGATGATTTAAAAACTCTCTCATCCAACTTGTATTTAAGGTATCAAACCCTGTAGTGATAAGAATAAGATTATTGCGCAAAACAATTTCCATATATCCTACCTTTTTTGAAAATATATAATTAAAAGCAAAAATAGTTCCACTTTAAAAATAAAATATCTTTATTAATTAAGACAGCTTTGAGAATATTTATAGATATTTTGAGTATAATTGCACTATTATTATAACTACTACGAAGGAAAAAATTTGCGCGAAAATATGAATGAAAAGTGTGCTGTTGTTGGAATTTTTGGTCATAAAGAGGCTTCAAAGTTAGCCTACTTTTCTCTTCATTCTCTCCAACATCGTGGACAGGAAGCAGCAGGAATAAGCTCTTCAGACGGAGAAAAACTCCATACTATCAAAGATCGCGGACTCGTTATGAGTGTCTTTAATGAAGACAGACTTGCTACTTTAAGCGGATCAAGCGCCATAGGTCACACCCGTTACTCAACAGCGGGAAATGATTCCATCCTTGATGCGCAGCCTGTATTTGCCAGATACGATTTGGGTGAGATGGCGATAGTTCATAACGGAAACCTTACAAATGCTGATGAAGTTCGTGCCAGACTTATAAAACGCGGTGCAATTTTTCAGACATTTATGGATACTGAAAACCTTATTCATCTGATCGCAAAAAGTGAACAGGACAAACTCCTCGACAGAATTATAGATGCCGTGCAGAAGATAGAAGGTGCTTTTTCTCTGGTCTTTTTAAGCAGAACCAAAATGTTTGCTATGCGTGACCGTTTTGGTTTTCGACCTTTAAGTCTTGGACGCTTGGCCAACGGTGGTTATATTGTAGCAAGTGAAACCTGTGCCTTTGATCTTGTAGGGGCCACATTTATGCGTGATGTAGAACCTGGTGAACTGCTCATATTTGAAGAGGGAAAAGCGCCACAGAGTGTAAAAATATTTGAACCGACTCCAAAACACTGTATATTTGAGTATGTCTATTTTGCCCGTCCTGATTCCTCTGTTTTTGGGCAGTCTGTGTATGAATGCAGAAAAGAGATGGGAAAAGAGTTGGCGAAAATTCAACCTGTCGAAGCCGATTTAATTATTCCTGTACCTGATGGTGGTGTACCTGCAGCCATCGGCTATGCACAGGAGAGTGGTATTCCCTATGAAATGGGAATTATGCGCAATCACTATATAGGGCGTACTTTTATAGAACCGACACAGGAGATGCGTGATTTAAAAGTAAAAATGAAACTCTCCCCTATGACAGACATCATCAAAGGCAAAAGAGTTGTCGTTATAGATGACTCTATAGTCAGAGGTACCACGTCAAGAAGAATCATCAGAATGCTTAAAGAAGCAGGGGCAAAAGAGGTACACATGCGTGTTTCCTCCCCTCCGACTACTGATCCGTGCTTTTATGGTGTAGATACACCAAGCAAAGAAAATTTAATCGCTGCAAATATGGGTGTACAGGAAATTTGTGATTTTATAGAAGCCGACTCTTTGGCGTATCTGGATGAAGCATCACTTTTAAGAAGCGTTAATGCTACAGAGGATATCTACTGTACAGCCTGTTTTACTGGAAACTATATCGTTTAATGGAACAAATTTATACATATGGTAATTACTTAAAAAACAAATTTGGTGTAAAAGTTCATAAGGTGGGCATTAACATCTCCGGTTTCACCTGCCCCAATATTGATGGAACAGTAGCCAAAGGCGGCTGCACATTTTGTGAAAATGACTCTTTTTCTGCAAGTACCGATGAAGTACAGGAACTCAAGGGATTTCATTTAAATCTTGAGTCAAAAGAAAATCCATTTTTGCAAAAACAACTCAAACAGCTTGAACTGCAGTTTAGTGCAATATCAAAACGACAGACAAAAGAGTATGGTGCACAAAAATTTCTTGTCTATTTTCAATCATTTACCAATACCTATGCCCCTTTTGAAACCTTAAAAGCATTGTACGAAAAAGCACTCTCTTTCGATAATGTCGTGGGGCTGAGCATCGGCACACGTTCTGACAGTATCACCCAGGAGACACTTGAGTATCTTTCAAACCTCGCAAAAGACAAAGAGATCTGGATTGAATTCGGTATTCAGTCCGTCTACGATGAAACCCTGGAAAAAATAAATCGTGGGCATGACAGCGAAAATGTAAAAGAGTGGATTATCAAATCAAAAGAGGCCGGTTTGAATGTTTGCGGGCACCTAATCTTTGGTCTTCCCGGTGAATCGCAGGAGATGATGCTTGAAACTTCCAAAGCCGCTTATGAGTGGGGAATTGACTCTGTAAAATATCATCCTCTGTATGTTGTCAAACGAACAGCCTTGGCAAATGAGTTTAACCGCGGAGAGTTTACTCCAATCAGTGAGCAGGAGTATCTTG
This sequence comes from Sulfurimonas sp., assembly GCA_026988735.1. Taxonomy (GTDB): domain Bacteria; phylum Campylobacterota; class Campylobacteria; order Campylobacterales; family Sulfurimonadaceae; genus Sulfurimonas. Next base: position 18,067 of record JALSKR010000034.1, on the reverse strand, counting down.
ATGTGCTCGTCAAATCTATACTTATGAAACCAAAAAATGTCACTGTCCAAAGAGTAACTGCAGGGATTGATGATGATTCTCTCTTGGCTCCGCAATGGTGTCGCAATAAGAACCAACAGATAAAAAACATCAATGCAGCACTTAAAAAAGTCGGTTTAAAATACTAAGTGCCTTTCTGTCATTAATGTCCGTACGCTTTTGCAAATTCTGCCGTACTTCTGAAATACGGTGGATACCTAAAGTAAACCCTGAAGGCTTTAGCCTGACCGGGTTTAAGATTTCTGGCAACAACAAACTTTTTCGTAACAGTTTGCGGTTTGTGTGAACCCATTCCAAAACCTCCGGAAAAAAAATCCATAAATCCACTCGGTTTATAAAAATTCCCGCCTTTTACATTTCCTGTTGCATGCCCTTTGTTTACAAGTTTTATTTCGAAGGTCACTTTTCCTATGGGAAATTTTCCGATATTTCTAACAATACCATAATAGGCTATTTCTTCCGTGCTTAAAAGTCTTTTGTTGTGTAGTTTTTCCAACTGCACCTTTTTTGTATATTTGTCTACAATCATAACGGAAAAAACAGCCATAAAAACAGCCACCAAAATAATAGAAAATATCATAGAATAGGCTAGTTTTTTGTTTTTTTGACGCATTGCACTCACTATACCGGCAATACTCAGCAAAAAGATTACAAAGAAAATTATATAGTGCCAGTAATTAAAGAGTGTCATTTACAATTTCCCTCCAGGGATACATTATAGTCTTTTTTATATACAAACGGCTCTATGATAATTTTAAACTCTCTTGTTTGCCCTTGCGGTATATCAGATTCTACAATCGACATTTTTTGAAATGGTTTTAATCGTAAAAGATAGTTTTTGTACTTGTTTTTTGTGACCTTGTAGACTTTTGCAGTAATTTTACATTCAGAAAAATCAAACTTCGACTCATTTGTTACAGTGCCTTTTATAACCAAAGCCTCTACAAAATGTAGTCTTTTTTGTGAAACTAATTGAACTGAATTTTTAAAAAGATATTTGTGCATCTCAATATAACCAAATGTAGGACCAAGAAGAAATATTGCAAATCCAAAAAGAACAAAAAAGAGCGCAAGAATAATTTTTTTACGAAGGAGCAGTGCTAAAATTATAAAAAGAAGAAAAAGAAGAAATGACATACCAAAGAGGATATAATCATACGTTATCAACCCATGAATAAATGCCAACAGCTTCTCTTTCATATTTTACTTACTCTTTTCTTGCATTTTTTTCGGCGATGCCACTCATGTCAAATCTACGGGCAAGTTCCTGTTTCACTCTGTCCGGAGAGATGTTTTTAGAAGCAAGTGCCACAAGCATATGGTAAGTTAAATCTGCCGCTTCATAAACCATCTCTTTTTCATCATTGTCTTTATGCGCAAAACAGTACTCTCCGGCTTCTTCGACAACTTTTTTCAAAATTGTGTTTTCACCCTTGCTTAACAGTTTTGCCGTCCATGAGGTTTTAGGATCGGCATTTTTTCTCTCTTGTATCGTATGGTACAGTGTGTCTATCACACCGTATGCTGCCTCGGTGTTGACTTCCACATCAGAAGTAGTCTCACCACTTTGCAGCTCTGTAAAAAAACATGATTTTCTACCTGTATGACAAGCTACTCCGTTTTGATTGACTTTTATCAGGAGGGTGTCATTGTCACAGTCAATAAAAAAAGAGACTATTTCCTGTGTATGTCCGCTGCTTTCACCCTTTTTCCATATACGCTGTTTGCTTCTTGAAAAATAGTGTGCCTGCTTTGTTTTGAGTGAAAGCTCCAGTGCCTCTTTATCCATATAGGCCATCATCAGCACTTCATTGTTTGTATTGTCCTGGACAATGACCGGAAGCAGTTCCTGCTTCTCCCAGTCTACTCTATTGACTATTTCTTGCATACTTATCGTGCCGTCGTTCTTTGCTGAATATTTTTTGTATCTACCCAGATATTTGGTGTTGAACCGCCCGGTGTCAAGAATATTTTTGCATCTTTATTAACTCTGAGTGCATCATTAAACTTGTTTTGCACTTTCATCTGTTCAAGCTGTAAAAGCTTGTTTGTTAATGATTTTGCTATTAAAATATTTGCTTTGGCATTTGCATCTGCTTCAATTGTCACAGCATCTGCTTTACCCTGTGCTTCAATTCTTGCCTTTTCAGCAATACCGCGAGCTTCTGCAGCACGTTTGAGTGCTTCTTGTTTTGCACGTTGTACTTCCTGCTCGGCCTGTTGTACCTGTTGTTTTGCAAGCTGTACTCTCTCGATTTGTGCTTTTACTTTTTCCGGTAACATGATATCACGAAGCTGGATTGACTGCAGTATTACCGGAGAGTTTTTCAGACTTTTAATACTTTTTCGTATACCGTCTTCTATCGCAGTTGCAATAGTATTACGCATAACAGGAATGGATTCAGCATCATACTTTCCTACCACATTACGCACAACATCACGCACAACAGGGTTAATGATTTTGTCTTCCCAGCTAAATCCCCAGTTAGAGATTGTCTGTGCGGCAAACTGCGCATTTAATCTATACTGAACAGTAAGTTCTATAGAAACCGGCAGACCACGTTTGTCAAGCACAGTAATTGCAGGTTTTGAAATAATCCCCGAAGCATTTGAATTTGTCTCTACACGTGAGGCATAATTAATAATACGAACTTTCGTATCAACCGTATATACCTTTTGAATCACAGGTATAATAAAATGCAGTCCCGGAAGAAGCGCCTGGTCTTGATACTTCCCGTTTGTACTTAAAATACCACGCTCACCCTCTTGAATAATAATAAAAGGCTTTGCCAAAACAAGCATAACAGCAATAGCAATGAAAAAATATGTCAGTGCTGCTTTTCCCCCGCCGAAATTAAAATTCAAATTTGGCATTTGCGGACCTTTTGGTCCATTGCCACCACCTGAGTTGGAGTTCTTAAACCCTCCGCCTTCACTCTTTTTTTTGTTAAAATAGTCATTCATATCTGATGCCATTGTTGATCCTTAATTTTATTTTATAAAATGAAGGAAACCTTCATTCAATAGTCCGCAAAAGGAAATAATTCCTTTTTGCTTCGCTTGGGCCGCTGAGACCACTAAAGGCAAGGTTTAACCCTTGCTTGTAAAAAACTTCTCAACTTTTTACGGAACCTAGGTTTTAACCTAGGCCTTAGTCTTTGAAGCCTAAAAGGCGAAGCTAAATCATCGCTTCCGAAAAAATACCTCTATATTTCATCCACATAAGTAAGATAATGCTCATATTTTTTATTACGGCCAAATACAATGTCAAAATACCCGCTTTGAATAATTGCCGTAATCTCTCCGCGGGAGCCTCTGCCTATCTCTCTTGCATCCACCAAAGCCACAGGTGTGATTTCTGCTGCTGTTCCTGTTAAAAATGCCTCATCAGCCACATAAACCTCTTCTCTTGTAATACGGCGGCGAGTCACTTTGTATCCCAGATCTTCAGCCATTTCAATGACAGTTTTTTGTGTGATGGAAGCTAAAGCATTATCACTCGGCGGAGTAATAATCTCACCGTCTTTTATCATAAAAAACGACGCGGCGCTTGCCTCTGCAACATAGCCTTCATCATCCAAGAGCAGGGCTTCATCATAACCGCAGTCTATCGCTTCATATTTTGCCATCTGGGAGTTTAAATAGTTTGCAGTTGCTTTTGCTTTTCCCATATTGGATGTATTTGCCGGGCGTGTCATGGAGACAATTTTCAAGCGAATGCCTTTTCGCATACCCTCTTCACCAAGGTATGCACCCCATTCCCATGCGGCAACAGCTGTTTCAACAGGTGCATCTTTATGGTAAAGCCCCATAATTCCATAACCTAAAAAGGAAAAAGGACGAAGATATACATTGTCCCCCGTAAATTCATTTCTTCGGATCAGTTCAATCTGGGCAATATTCAACTCTTCAACCGTATAAGGAATATTAATCAATGTCATTTTTGCTGATTCTTTCAATCTTTTAGTATGATCATTCAAACGAAATATTGCATATCCTCTTTCTGTCTTATAGGCTTTTGTCCCCTCGATTACCCCATTTCCATAATGAATTGTATGTGTCAGTACATGTACTTTTGCATCTTCCCATGCAACAAATTTTCCATTCATCCAAATATATTTGGCTGCGTCCATTAAAATCTCCAAATTGTTAATTGGTGATATTTTATCTAAATTGCTATTTACCTAATAGGATTTTAGGACATTGTTTATCTGCACATACGCTTGCAGCGGTGTTGTTTCAAAATAAGCAATACCATTTTTTTGTGCAAATTCTTTTGTCATTTTTTGAATTTTCAGCAGATGGAATCTGGGTGCTTTTGGAAAGAGATGATGTTCTATTTGTGTATTTAAGCCACCATAAAACCAGTGTACAAATTTGCCTCCTTTTAAAGAGCGTGAAGTTCTCATCTGCAACTCCATCCATGAAAGTGTATCACCGACCTCTTTGTCAAAAACTTCGCATCCTAGATGATTGGTTATAAAGCCAAATGCCAGCCATGCCGAAAGAGACAGATAGAGCGTTGTAAAAACTGTCAATGCTTCTGCTACAGGCAAAAAATAAAAAACAGACCCCCAAATAACAGGCCAATGCAAAAGCATCAAAGCAAACTCACCCCATTTTTTACGCTTTATGACAAAGTTATAAGATTGCACGATAAAAGCCGGATACATAAAAAACATAGCACCCCAGAAAACAAGGTATTTCATTTTCTTTAACCATTTCTTATTGCCTTTTTTATGTGTAAATGCACCATCAAAAGCGAGTATATCCACATCTTTTTGTACAATATTGCACCATGTGTGATGATTGACATTATGTTTAAAATCCCACCATGATGAAGAGTTTGAAAGAATGAGAGCCGAGAAGGGATAGCTCAACTTGAAAGATAAACGTTTATTTTTAAAATACTGTGTATGCAGAATATCATGCGAAACAAATACAGCACGCGTAAATACCAAAGACATAAACAGACCAAGACCTACAGCAAAACCTACAGAGCCATCCATGAGATTTTTGTGATAAAAAAGTATCACATAAACAAGTCCCATACTGAAAATCACCGCTATCATTTCTATACTTCCTCTTACAGGAACACGCTCCAACAGCCCCAAAGAACGCACTTTGAATTTTAATTCATCAAAATCATAAGAAGATTTCGTCATTTTTACTCACTTTGTTAAAATTTATTTATTATAACATAAAATGAGATTTGGAGTTTAAAAGAGAAAATAAAGAGAGATACTTACATGTAAAGCGGTGATGCTTTACATGTAGAAAAAAGGAGAAATGAAATTTGAAATTTGTTTTTAGAAGAACCACTGAGTCGTAACTTTGATTCTACGCTCTTTCTCATTCCCTATGTTTTTACCATATTTATCTTCTTGTAATGTAAATCCGGCTTTGATTGAGTTCCCCATCAAATACCAGTTTACACCTACTAATTTGGATGTCAAATCGTAGCCGTCTGCATCTTTAAACTTGTCCCAAGACTCATATCTTACAAATGGAGCAACAAAACCATAGTCTACAAAACAATACTCACCGGTTGCATACCAGCCGTTAGATTTTCCTCTTGTTGTACTTGCCCAGTCTTTTGCGACACCATCAAAATCAAAATACTCAGCCTGCACAAAAGCACCCTTGTAGTGTGCTGACATCTCAAGATTCATCAGTTTATGATCCACAGATGTATTTACTCCACCTGTCGTTGTATAGTCAATATTCGGGCTTACCCAGTAACCGGCACCAACTTCAAAGTGTTTTCCTTGTCCGAAATAACTTTCAGTTACAGACTTCTCTTCCCAGCCGTCAAATGGAGAAAATGTGATATGACCTCCATAAAAGAAGTTCTTTTGCAAAAAGTTAGACCCGCTGAAAGTTGCTCCTGAAGCATCTTTTAGTTTTCCAGAGTATACACCGTCACCAACAGCTATCTGATAATGAACTTTTTTATTCCAGTTACCATAAACCTGTGCATTTGTACCACGACGGTTATGTGTAATATACTGTGCTGCTTCATCCGCTACATGAGGACGGTCAAAGTGAAGAACACGCGCTGATTTTACAGTTTCTGTACGGGATATATCAATCTTTGCACGGAAAAGTTTAAAGTTTACCAGTGAAGAACCAAAAGGTTTTTTGATTTTAACATAGGCATCACCGACATTAAACGATTGCTCGCCTTTATCTTCAAAATTTGCTTTGTCATTTCTTACATCCATTGTAAAAGAAGCATATTTGTTAAAACCCGCTGCTACTTCAAAACGAACACGTCTTAAATAGGCATCATAATAACTTGTCGTAACACCTGTTGCCAGATCTTCAATATTTCTGTTTTCAAATGTACCCTGAATACGTACACCCGCTTTTAACCACATATCAGGATTATCCTGTGCAACAAATTTCATATTAATATGTGTCTGCTTGCCTAATAAAAAGTTTGGAGATTTCTTGTCTACTATAGTAATGTTTTGTTTTGTATTGCCAAGAGTGTTTGTATCTAACAGTGTACGGTCCGGTGCAGGTTGTGTGAACACTTGTCCCTTAGCATCTTGGTATAATTTGATTTCATTAGCATTTACAGCAGCTGAACTTAGAGTTAAAGCAGCTAAAGCTGATAAAACGATTTTATTCATTTTTGAATTCCTTTTTGTTTTGTTGGCGGAAGTATAAAATATCTAGGTTACATAAAGGTTACAAAACGGAAACAAAGAAGAATGTTATACTATAATATGAAAAAAAACAAGATTACAATATTATTTGATTTTGTAACAAAAATTTTGCTGTTTTGTAACCTTTGTGTAATAAAAAAAGTCTATACTTTCATAACTAAAATTAAAAAGGTGTAATAGATGACAAAAGTAATCAAGTTAGCTCTTGTAGCTTCAGTTCTTGCAGGTGGGCTTAGTGCAAATGATGTAATCAAAGGAAGCGGTGCCTCTTTTCCATATTCAGTCTATCAAAAATGGACAAAAGCATACTATAAAGAAACTGGTATCAAAGTTGACTATATTTCTAAAGGTTCTTCAAAAGGAATTAAAGATGCAAAAGCAAGACAGGTTGACTTTGCAGGGACAGACAAACCTCTTTCTCCAAAAGTGTTAAAACAAAACAATCTGTACCAGTTTCCTGGTGTTGTCGGTGCTATAACAATGGGTTACAATATTCCGGGTGTTTCCAACTTAAAATTAAGCAGAAGTGCAATCGTTGCAATTTCTGAAGGAAAAGTAAAATACTGGGATAACAAGTTAATTACAGCTGAAAATGCAGGATTGAAACTGCCACATGAAAAACTTACCTTTGTTCACCGTGCAGACGGTTCTGGAACAACATTCAACTATACATACTTTTTAAGTAAAGTATCAAAAGAGTGGCGTCATACTTACGGTGCAAAGAAATCTTTGAACTGGCCGGGGAACCAGCATATCGGCGGAAACAAAAATACAGGTGTAGCAAGTCTTATCAAACAGACTCCTTACTCTGTAGGATATATTGATTATGCTGATGCACAAAAAAACGGTATTGTAATGGCTTCGGTTGAAAATAGAGAAGGGAACTATATCAAGCCCGAATTAAAAGCATTTCAGATAGCTGCTGCAAAAGCGAACCTGGACCCTAAAAAAGATTTCTACGCTATCATTGCTGATCCTAAAGGTGCAGACTCATACCCTATCGTAGCGGCTACATTTATTTTAGTGCCTGCTGAAAAGCCTGAAATGAATAAAAAAGTAACAGCATTTTTTGACTGGTCTTACAAAAACGGTCAGGAAATTGCAAAAAGTTTGGGTTTTGTTCCATTACCAGATGCGCTGACAGCAAAAATAAGAAAATACTGGGAAAAAAAAGGGATTAGATAATCCTCTTTCACCCTTTTTAAAAAACAATTTTACAACATAAATTTCAAATTTCATTCTCTCCTTATTTTATGTTACACTTTTTGTGTGGCATAAATTTCTTTCCTTAATGTAATCTCTTTGTAATGAAATTACAATATAATATCAAAATAAATTTACTCTAGGGTTTTCTTATATGGAAAAAATATTTCAAAAGCTCTCTTTATCAAGTGCTTCTCTTGTGCTCGTTATACTTATTGGCATATTTATCACTCTCTTTAGCGCCGCAAAGCCCGCCATTGAAGAGTTTGGGCTCCATTTTCTTGTTGATCCGACATGGAACAAAGAAGTTCCTGTTGACAGTACGGGCAGCACACTGGACACGACTGTGAACAATGCAGATGAAAATGCCATCGAAGATGAAGATGATATGATCCTTGATGAGGATGAAGAGTCTCTGACAAAAACACTCTATGGCGGACTTGTTCCAATAGTCGGAACAATTCTTTCCACGCTCATCGCACTCACCTTTGCTCTTCCCATTGCTATGGGAATTGCTGTTTTTCTGGCTGAAATCGCCTCAAAAAGCATCTCCAAGTTTGTCGGTATGGCCATTGAACTTTTAGCAGCTATTCCAAGTATCATTTTCGGTATGTGGGGGCTCTATTATTTTGCCCCTATTATCTCGGATACTTTTGGAGGCTATCAGGTCTCTTTGCTCACTGCAGGGCTTGTACTTGGTATCATGATTCTTCCCTTTATGGCAGCGATTACGCGTGACAGTATGAACACAACCCCTGATGTGCTCAAAGAGTCTGCCTATGCACTCGGTGCCACAAAATTTGAAGTCGTCAAAGATATTATATTTCCTTACTCCAAAGTCGGTATTATAGGTTCTATTATTTTAGCACTTGGCCGTGCTCTGGGTGAAACAATGGCTGTTGCATTTTTGATAGGAGCCGTCTATTCACTGCCTGAAAAGATTACCGATCCGACCATTTCCATTCCTGTTGCCATGGCTGTAAACTTTGGCGAAGCAAGCGGACTCGGAGAGAGTGCCCTCTTTTATTTAGGTCTGATTCTCTTTGTAATGAGTTTTATCATCATTTCAATTGCCAAGTTTTACTTTTTAAAAAAGGTTAAGTTATGAGGCTTCTTTTAAACAAAATATTTTTAACTCTTTCTGTAATCTCTGCACTTATAGGCATTGGTTTTTTAGGGTGGATACTTGCGGTCCTTTTTATAAAAGGACTCTCTTCTTTGCATTTGAGTCTTTTCATCAATGACCTCGTTGACGGTGGACTGAGAAACCTTTTGGTAGGGCAGCTTGTTCTTGCCTCTTTAGCAGGTGCCATAGGGATACCACTTGGTATGCTTGCAGGTATTTACATTCGCGAATACGGAAGAGGAAAATACCCGGAATTGATTCGTGATTTAAGTGACATTATGATGTCTGCACCTTCTATTGTTATCGGTGCCTTTGTTTATGCCATAGCAGTTGCTCCTTACGGGGGCGCCAATGGTTTTGCCGGCATTTTGGCACTTACCATAATGATGGTTCCTATTATCATCAATACAACAGATTCTATGCTCTCTCTTGTGCCAAAAGAGTTGAGAGAAGCGGGTATTGCCCTTGGTGCATCCAAATACCGTGTTATCTTGGACATCGTTATAAAAGCTGCCAAAGTAGGAATCATGACAGGTATTCTTTTGGCATTTGCAAGAATTGCCGGTGAAACTGCACCACTGCTCTTTACAAGTGAAACAAGTAACTATTTCAGTCTCGATCTCACACAGAGTTTTCCCTCTTTGACGGTCAGTATTTATAACCTTGCCAATGAACCTGAAGAGTCAAGCCGTGACCTTGCCTGGGCTGCTTCATTTATACTTACTATGATGGTTTTAGTTATCAACCTGCTAGGTCGATTTATCACAAGAAACAAACATAAATAACTAAGGAAACAAAAATTATGCCTGTAATGAATATTAAAAAATTCTCTTTTACCTATCCAGGGGTAGATGAACCCTCGTTGAAAAATATAAATCTGTCCATTGAAAAAAATAGAATTACTGCTCTTATTGGTCCGAGCGGTTGTGGAAAATCAACACTTTTACGCTCTATGAACCGTATACATGACTTATATCCCGGTAATAAGTATGACGGAAAAATTGAATTACTTGATGAAGCAACCGGAAAATATAAAAACATTCTTGAAATTAAAAAAGAGAATGAATTTATAGAACTTCGTCAAAAAGTCGGTATGATTTTTCAAAAACCGACACCTTTTCCGATGAGTATTTTTGACAATGTTGCCTACGGATTAAAAATTGCAGGCATCAAAAACAAAAGCGAACTTTCCGACCGTGTAGAGGCAGCACTCAAAGGCAGTGCCTTATGGAAAGAAGTCCACGACAGACTAAACAAGTCTGCCATGGGACTCTCAGGCGGGCAGCAACAGAGACTCTGCATTGCCCGTGCAGTAGCAGTCAAACCCGAAGTTATTCTTTTTGATGAACCGACCTCTGCTCTTGATCCTATCTCAACGAGTGCCATTGAGGAGTTACTCGTTGAACTGAAAAAAGATGTCAGTATCGCAATTGTTACACATAATATGCAGCAGGCTTCACGTATCAGTGACTACACTGCGTTTATGTACCTTGGAGATTTGATAGAATTTGATAAAACTGAAAACATCTTTTTAAACCCGAAAGAGAAAAAAACCGAAGACTATATTACAGGTAGATTTGGATAAATTATAAAAATTAAGGAGCTCAATATGTTACCAACATTTAGAACAAGCTTAGACGAAATAAGAAAAAAAATTACACATATCGGAGAAAATCTTGTAACGGCCAATACACTTATTCTCAAAGCATTACAAAACTGCGACGAACAAACCTTTAATGAAGCAAGAAACAGTATTAAAAACATTACAGCAAAAGCAGATGAAATTGATAATGCCATCATCAAAGTTTTAGCACTTTATACCCCTGAAGCAAGGGATTTGCGCCAGGTTGTTGCCTACTTTAAAATAAGTAATGAACTCTCACGAGCATGTTCCAATACAAGAAGTTTTATACGGGGCTTTACAGATGTATGCAAAGACCTTGATGTACAAGAGATTAATGAGTATGCCAGTCTGATGCAAACCTCAACTGTCAAAGCCATCACAACAACGGTGAAAATGATAAATGTTGATGACATGGATGAACTACAAGAGATGTATGAAGAGGTACTTATAGAAGAAAACAAAGTTGATGATCTTTATGAAATGATAGAGAGAAAACTCGTAGAACAGGCAGAAGGTTCAAGTACCTTTGAAAAATATCATAAAATGCTCAGAGCACTTCGCAAAAGTGAAAAAATTGCCAGCAGAGCAATCAGCGTTGCAAACCTACTTGTATATATAAAAATCGGTGGAAACATCCACAATTAAATGAAAAAAATTTCCCAAATAGTATTAGAGAAATTTTTAGCACTCTTTTTGGCACTCTTTTTAATAGTGGGTGCTATTGTCTACTATTGGGTATATGAATTTTATCTTCACTCTTCGAAAGAGGCACTTATACAAGCGACAGAGCTTGTCTCTTTTACAATCAACAAAGACACAGACCTCGATGCACTTGCAAAGAAAGTGAAAAAACAGCTCCATTTGCGTCTAACGATTATAGATGAAGACGGCAATATCCTGGCAGAGTCTGACAAAGACAAATATACTATGGACAGCCATAAATACAGAGACGAAATTATACAGGCAAACAAGGAAAAACACGGCTACACCATACGCCACTCACATACTCTTAATAAAGATCTGCAATATGTAGCAAAAAAATACACAATCAACGGCAAAGTCATTTTTGTGCGAATTGCACGCGAAATCAAAGGTGTTCACAGAGAAATCATTAATCTAGGTATTAAAATAGCTTTTGTTTTACTGCTCTTTTTTCTCATCGTACTCTATATGTCTTATAGAATAAATATACAAATTCAGCATGAAACAAAGAGAATAGTAGACTTTTTAAAATCTCTTACAAAAAAGAAAAAAAACACCTACATAAAATCTGACTTTTCCCAGGAATTTTCCCACATAACAAATCTGCTGACAAAAGTTTCACAAATACTTGTAAAAAAAGAGAAACAAAAAACAAAATATACGCAAAAACTCCAAAAACTCAATGAACAAAAAGATGACATTATTTCTGCAATTTCCCATGAGTTTAAAAACCCTATCGCGGTTGTAAACGGCTATTCGCAGACACTTCTTGATGATGAAAATATCAATCCGAGCATACGAAAGAAATTTCTTACCAAAATCTATACAAACGGCACAAAACTCAGTGAACTGATAGATACACTCAGACTCTCCATGAAACTTGATGGCGGGCACCAGGCTTTAAATACACGCAAAGTAAATTTATATAATCTGGTACAGGAATCAGCACAAAATCTGGGACTGCATTACAAAAACAAAAAGGTAATTATCAATGGAGACAAAACACTGTCAATAGACATTGACCCGACACTTTTTGGCATTGTCATTACAAACCTGATAGAAAATGCTTTTAAATACTCCGAAGATGAAGTTATAGTCAATATCACTCAAAATTCACTCGAAGTTATAGACACAGGTATAGGCATTACTGAAAAAGATTTACAAAACATTACAAACAAATTTTACAGAGTCCACTCAAACCGATGGAACAACTCTTTGGGTCTGGGACTTTTTCTCGTGAACAACATCATTCAACTGCACAATTTTAAACTTATAATCAAAAGCAAACTGAATGAAGGCTCCAATTTTACTATTGTCTTTTAACTCTCCTGAGTAAAGTCGATTATAAATTCAGCTCCCTCTTTTGTATTGCGTACATGTAAATGCCCACCCATGTTTTGTTCAATTATTATCTTTGACATGTAAAGGCCGACTCCTGTCCCCATTCCCTGCTCTTTAGTTGTAAAATAGGGTTCAAATACTCTTTGAATAATCTCTTCCGGTATTCCCCCTCCATTATCTCTTATAATGATCTGCTTGTTTTGCAAGACAATATCTATTTTTCCATATTCTGTATGATTTTGCACAAGAGCATCTTTTGCATTGGATACAATGTTAAGTATCACCTGCTGAAACTCACCCTCAACTCCATGCAATATAAAATCCTCTCCATGCAGTGATATTTCAATATTATGACTTGTCAGTTGTGCATTCACCAAAGAAAGCGTATTTTCGATGCTCTTTTTCACCCAAAAATCCTGTTTGATTTTATCGACTCTGAAAAAGTTTCTAAAATCATCTATAGTCTTACTCATAAAGTTGATTGTCTGTGTCTGTTTTTCAATAAATTTATCTATAAACTGTTTGTCAATTAAACCCTCTTCGTAATCATCATCCAGGTTTTGGATATTGATATTAAGTGAATTAAGCGGCTGTCTCCACTGATGCGCAATGGCACCTACCATTTCTCCCATGGCAGCCAACTTTGCCTGTTCCTGCAGCATCTTGTCTTTTTGCAGTATTTCATTTGTACGTTTTTCTATCTCTTCTTTGAGGTGTTCATTAAGCTGTTGCAACTCTCTTTTCAAGTTGTGTCTTTTACTCACATCTATAAGATAGCCTAAGAAATGTGTCACATTTCCTTTATTGTCACGGATGAAAAGTGTTGTCTGTTCTACCCATTTTTTTGTTTTATCTTTTGTTGTGATTTGATAGGGTTGATGTTTTAAAATATCCAAATTCTTATCAAAAGCTTTTGCAAGTTCATCCACTGCCTTTCGTAAATCCTCTTCATCTATCAGATGAGGATATTCTACTGAAGCACTTAAAAACTCTTCCTTGCTGTATCCGGTTAAAGATACAACATTGTTTGATACATACTCTACACTCCACTTCATATCATTTTTCCATCGAAAAAGGGCAATATCTCCTTTGTCAAAAAGCTCAAGTAGTTTTTGCTGTTCCTCTGCTGTTGTCTTGAGTGCTTTTTTGCGAATAAACTGTAGATAAAAAAGATAGACAAGCAAAAACAGACCGATAAACAGCACCAGACTAATAAGCTTAAAATTATACAAAATAGTCTGGATATTGAAATTGTCTTCATACAGCACAAGATATGCAACAGTCTGCTTTTCCTTCACATTTTGTATAGGCAAAAAAGAGACAACTTTAACACTTTTACCGGTTTTTTGGTACAAAGAAAACGCTTTGCACTGCTTCATATTTTTGTCTATTTCTTTTTTATGCTTTTGAATAATATTTTTTTGCAAATATTTTAAATAGTCCGGCCGTGCACTGTTTGTATAAACAAACATGTAGTCATTGGACTCTATACTTGTTTTATACTGCGCTAAAAATTCTTTGTCTTTGTACCATTTTACATCAAATACTTTTTTATTGACCAAAAAATGCGTGTAGAGTCTGTTAACTTTGGTAAGTCTGTTTTGAAAAGATTCAGAAGAAAAGGATATTTCATACGCACAAATATACTTTCCGTCTTGAAACAAAGGAAAAACATTACGAAAACCATGGGCAATACGTCCCTGCTCAAATCCTGAAATCGGTTTATGTGCTTTGTTCACATACTCAAACGTATAGCGAATACCTGTTAAATCATCCCCGTACCTGTCTGGCTTATGCATCCGTAAAAAAGAGATATTGCCAGGGAGAACAAACTGCATTTGCAAGACACCGCGTTTGCGAATTGCACTGTATTGCCTCTTGAGATGTTCATAAAGTTCTCTTCGAAGCAGTTGTTTTGTTTTTTCATCTGCATCCAAAGCATGTTGGAGAATACGCAAAACTTTTGCATCATTTTTAATAAACGCATGCATGGATGCGGCATCTGCATTATCTGTTTCATTGACTATTTCAAAGTTTATTTTAAGATGTTTGAGAACAGATGAGAGTTCCCTCTCAATCAAACGATTTTTATTATACTCATTAAAATACTCACTTACACCAAACAAAAGTAAAAACAAAAGTAAAAATATTGTTTTTTGTTGCATTATTTACTCACCACCTGATTTCTTCCCTTTTCTTTTGCACGGTATAAAGCTTCATCTGCTCTTTGAAGCATTGATTTGAGAGTATCACCTTTTTTGTAAGCAGTCACACCAAAGCTCAGTGTAATTTTTCCATACTCCTGATAATGCAGATCTTCAACCTTTTTTCGACACTTTTCAAGAAGCATCTGTGCATCATTGAGTGCTGTTTGCGGCAAAAGCATAACAAACTCTTCACCGCCCCATCGTGCTATAGTATCGGCACTGCGGGTACATGAGGTCAGTGTATTGGCAACAAGTTTTAAGATTTCATCACCAACCAAATGTCCGTAAGTGTCATTAAAAAGTTTAAAATGATCTATATCTGCTATAGCCAAAGAGAGTTCATATCCGTATCTCTTCACCTGAGAAAGTTCATACGCAAATATCTCTTCAAATTTGCTTCGGTTATACAGCTCTGTGAGCATATCATAGTTTGCTTTTTTTGTTATTATTTCTCGCTGTTTTTCTATCTCTGTCACATCAGTGAAATTCATCAAAAACTGTGTTTCATTAATCTTGGAAATATTAACCAAAAAAGATTTTTTTTCATGTTTGCAATTAACAACAGTCGTAATTCTCTGTGTCTCATTTAAAGAGTGTATAAAATCATACAGACTCTTTCCTTTTTCTAAAAAAGCCTGTATATTTTTCGTATTGATACTGTCCTCTTCATTTGAAAAAATGTTAATGATGGAATGAAATTTTTCATTAAATTCTTCGACACTCTCTACTCCAAAGTATTTTAAAAAAGATTTTGATGCAAAACTGACATGGTCAATATTTGCAATAACAGATATACTGTTTTCGGAATCTATAATATACTGCAGAATTTCCCTTTGCTCTTCATACTCTTTTTCGATAATGATATTTTTAGAAAGTTTTTCTATAAGAGCAGTCAGAGATTTTTTTTGCACAGGTTTCAGCAGATACCCTTCAACCTGTAATTCTATTGCTTCTAAAAGGTAAGCACTCTCACTGTGTGCAGTCGTAAAAACAACCTTCACATCCGGTTCAATCTCCTTAATCGCACGAACCATCTCCAAACCGTTCATTTTTGGCATTTTGATGTCACTTACAACAATATCAGGCTGATATTTTTTAAAACATTCGAGTCCGACAATACCGTTGTTGGCTGTATATAATTCTTTGCTTACACGTTTGAGTGTACGGGCATAGCCTTCTCGCACATCATCTTCATCTTCTACATACAAAATCGTTATCTTTTTTGCATACTCAACCATGAGCGTCCCTTTTCAATATTTTCCACTAAATTAAGTATACAGAATTATCTTGAATTATATATAAGGAAAAATGTAATCTCTGTGTAACCTCTCTTTACTATAATTTTTCAACGCAATACAAAAAAGAGTATGTATGATTGATGTTGAAAAAATGATTATAAAAAAATATCCTAAACTTAAAAACTCCAAGGTAATCAAAGGTGCAATTTCAAAATTTGCAGATTCTGTCGTTCATGAGGCACAAATCAATGAATTTATTCAAAAAAACAGGCATCTGGGCAGCTTTGAGTTTATTGACGAAGCATTGCAATACCTCAACTTTGATTTTGCCGTTTCCGATCAGGATCTTCAAAATATTCCTTCTTCCGGACGTGTTGTCATTATTGCCAATCATCCGCTTGGTTCTTTGGATGCACTCGCACTTATCAAACTTGTCAGCAATGTCAGAAAAGACATTAAAGTCGTAGCAAATGATTTTTTGGAAGTCATCACTCCCATAAAAAGTATTTTAATCCATGTCAACAACTTTAAAGCACGGCAAAAGAAAGAAGCCATTGCACAGGTATATGCAGCACTTGATGCGGAAGAGGCTGTCATTATTTTTCCATCCGGTGAAGTAAGCCGGGCTACTCCGACAGGCATCAAAGACAAGTTTTGGCATAAAGGTTTTTTAAAATTTGCCAAAAAAGGCAATGCCCCCATCCTTCCTGTTTTTATAGGAGGTAAGAACTCCAAAACTTTTTACTCTGTTTCAGCGCTGAACAAAAAACTGGCCGCCCTCCTCCTTGCACATGAAATGTTTAAACAAAAGCACAAATCTATCGGGATGATTGTGGGTGAGCTTATCCCTTATGAAAACATTACGCCAAAAGGGATACAAAAAGACAAACTCATCAAACTCTATAAAAAACATTTGTATGCCCTCAAAAAAAATGAAAGCTATTTTGTGACCCAAAAAGCCATTGCCCATCCCGAAGACAGACGGGAGCTCAAAAAAGAGTTAAAATCTTCTCAACTGCTCGGAGAAACAAAAGACGGAAAAAAGATCTATCTTTACAGCAGCAGTGACAACAACTCTATTATCATCAATGAAATAGGACGACTCAGAGAACTCTCTTTTAGAAAAGTCGGTGAGGGTATCAACAAAAAAAGAGATATAGACAAATATGACAGATATTATAAGCACATCATCCTCTGGGATGAAGAAGAGCTTGAAATAGTCGGGGCATACCGTATAGCTGAATGTGCAGGTATCATAGAAAAATTTGGAATAGATGCACTCTATACAACAACACTTTTTGATTACAAGGAAGCATTTCTACAATATCTTCCTGATGCAATAGAACTCGGCAGAAGTTTTGTACAGCCTAAATACTGGGGTTCCCGTGCGCTTGATTATCTCTGGTACGGCATAGGAGCCTATCTTAAAAACAATCCGCACATTCGTTACATGTACGGTCCTGTTTCACTGAGTGAAAACTATGCCAAAACAGCAAAAGACATGATTTTATACTTTTATGACGAAAATTTTAAAGACAGACAAAATCTTGTTGTCGCCAAAACACCCTACAATTTCAAGACAGATGAAACACTCATAAAAAATCTCAAAAAAGAGTTCAGTGCACCGGAATATAAAGAGAATTTCAAAACACTCAAAAAAGCCCTTGCCAGCATAAATACCAATGTCCCGACGCTTTACAAACAGTATGCCGATCTGTGTGAAAAAGGCGGTATACAATTTTGTGCCTACAATATAGACAGCGATTTTTCCAACTGTATAGACAGTTTTATAATCGTCGACATTGCAAAAATAAAAGATTCCCAGAGAAAGAGATATATAAAATAATGAATACAGGACTTACACAGCACTGGAAAGAGCACATTGAAATACTTGATGTTGCCTTTCAACCTAT
>JALSKR010000033.1 GCA_026988735.1 Sulfurimonas sp. | reverse complement strand
ATGAAGAACTTTCAAAAGAAACAGAAGATGCCCTGCAAAATCTTAAAACACAGCTCATCAGCACAGCACTCAATCTCAACACTATCACGAGAGCACAAACAACCGTGCGTGAGCATATACAAAGTGAGATTGACAAGTATGTTAAGAAAAAACAACACCTTTCTCAAAGTATCATGGCACTGCAAAACAGTTTTATAAACCGTTTTCCTGTGATTGGCAAAGAGCTGTACACTTCAGTGGAGAGTTGTGAAGAGTTTCATGCTAAGCTTTATGAATTGCAAAAAGACAATCTTCCAAAATGGGAGAAAAAGTTTAAAGCACTTTTTAAAGAAAAAACAATTCAAAACATAGTAATGCTTCAAAGTCTTCTTGATGAATATGCAAACGAGATAAAAATAAAAATAGAAACCATCAACAAGTCACTCACAGATATAGAGTACAGTGAAGGCACTTTTATAGAACTTGTTGCTACTAATGCGAAACATGCAGAGATAAAAGATTTTAAACAGACACTCAAACAACTTACAACTGGTGCTGTGGATGAGAATAACATTTACGATGAGCAGAAATTTTTGCAGATAAAAGAACTTATCGGGCGCTTTAACGGACGAGCTGGGCATGTGGATGTCGATAAACGATGGAGAAAAACGGTGACAGATGTGAGAAACTGGTTTGAGTTCAGTGCTATTGAAAAATATATGAGTGACGGCAGTACAAAAGAGTATTATGAAGACAGCGGAGGAAAGTCTGGTGGACAAAAAGAGAAACTTGCTTATACCGTGCTTGCTTCTTCTTTGGCATATCAGTTTGGTTTGGAGTATGAAAAAATCCAAAGTCGTTCTTTTCGTTTTGTGATGATAGATGAAGCTTTTGGAAGGGGGAGTGATGAGAGTACTCGTTATGCTCTGCATCTTTTTGAAAAACTTAAACTTCAGCTTTTGGTTATTACTCCAAAACAAAAAATCAATGTAATAGAACCCTATGTTAAAAGTATTCATTTTGTAGCGAATCCAAGCGGAATGGACTCTTCGCTTATCTCAATGGAGATTGAAGAGTATATTAAAAACAAAAAGAGCTAAGGAATGGATTTTTATAATAGAAGTGCAATTGACAAACGCTTGGAAAGATTTTATAACAATGGAGATATTTTTCGAGCCTATATACAACACGAAAATTTTACTCCTTTAAAAATTGTACTTAAAACACCAAAGGAGCAGGATTTACTCCAACAGTTTTCTTCGATTTTGCAACAAAAAGAGAAACTTGAGCGTTGTGGATATCCTTTAGAATATAAGGAATTTCATTTTAAGAAAATGGGGATGCAAAAACTTCCCGTTGCTGTGCTTGTTCGTGATATAGAACAGTTTCTCTTGCTTGTAAATCGTAAAGAGGAGTATGCCATCTTTGTACGATGGTATGAGTATATGCTCAAAGAATATCCAAAACTCAAAGAACTTTTTTTTACAAAACCGAAGCTTGTTGTGGAGTATGCCAAAGAGTGGGAAAAGTTTGTTTTGATAATAGATTTTTTTTTAAAGTACAAATATCCCGACATATATATAAGAGAAATAAGTCTTCAGGGGATTGATACAAAATATATGCAAAAACATCTCAAAATATTGGATATCTTGCTTTCTTGTCTTCTTGGGAATGAACCATTGAAAAGTATAAAAGATTTTGCTTTTGAAAAACGCTACGGACTCAAATATATACTGCCTCAGTTGCGTTTTAGAATTTTGGATGAGGGTTTGCGTATGTGTGGATGTGATGATATTACACTCACTGTAGAGCAGTTTGAATCCTTGGAAATAGATTGTCAAAAAGTATTTATTATAGAAAATAAAATAACTTTTCTTTCTTTTGTCCCGGTTCAAAGAAGCATTGCTGTTTTTGGGAGTGGGTACAGTATAGGTATTTTAAAAAATACACTTTGGCTTCAAGAAAAGGAGATATATTATTGGGGTGATATTGATATGGATGGATTTGCCATCCTCTCACAAATGCGTTCTTATTTTCCGCAGACAAAGTCTTTGATGATGGATATAACAACATTACTACGCTGGAAAGATCGTAGCGTGAGCTACAAAGGCTCCAAAGAGATAGGACTGGAGCATCTTACACAGGAAGAGACAGTTGTATACAAACGCTTGGCATCAGATTATTATGGGAAAAATTTCAGACTGGAGCAGGAGATGATTCCTTTTGATTATGTGAAACAAATTTTAAGCTGTTATGATACCAATAAGGAAAAATATGAATTTTAATGATGAATTAGAAAATTTGGTAAAAGCGAATATCCCTGTTGTCCAAGTAGTAACTTACGAGTGGCAAAGATTATATGGTTTTTGTGTAGGTATTGCAGAAGATAATAAGTTAGAACTCTATACATGGAGTGTAATAAGTGGACTTAAAAAATGGAACAAAAATTTGAAGAGTTTAAAGATGAAAAAGATCCTTTAGATATACTGGAGTGGTTTACAGGTGATGAGTCCAAAAATTCAATTTTGATATTAGAAGATTTTCACCCATTTTTAACAAATGAAAATTTTGGCATTATTCGATATATTAGAGAAATATGTAGAAATGATTCTATACTTAATAAAACTTTGATAATTCAAACCCCCTTCAACTTATATGTAAAAGAGTTTGAAAAAGAGATTCCAATCTTGGAAATCGAACTTCCAAAATATGAAACAATTGAAGCTATTCTTAATTCAGTTACTCTTGATTTACACTATGATATGAAGCCAGATAGTGAAGATGTAAGAGAGATAGTATCTGCTTCTAAAGGTTTGTCTATCATGGAAGCTGAATGGACTTATAGAAAAATTATTGCACAAAAAAATAGACTTACAAAATTTGAAATACCCTTGATAGTAAAAGAGAAAGAACAAATTATCAAGAAAAGTGGTGTTTTAGAATATTTTCACCCTCAAGGTAATTTTAAAGAAGTTGGAGGGATGGAAAATCTCAAAGAATGGTTAGATAAAAGAGGGAAAGCCTTTACTAAAGATGCAAAAGATTTTGGACTTGTATCTCCTAAGGGTGTTATGCTTTTAGGTATTCCAGGATGTGGTAAAAGTTTGATCTCTAAGACTATATCAAACGAATGGGAATTACCACTTTTAAAGTTAGACTTAGGAAGTGTTTTTGGCTCGTTAGTGGGTGAGAGTGAAGCTAGAATGAGAGAGGCATTGACTCTTAGTGAAGCAATCTCTCCATCTATATTATGGATAGATGAGATAGAAAAAGGCTTAAGTGGTATTTCAAATGGTGGTGATGGTGGAACAAGTGCTAAGGTATTTGGTACTCTTCTTACTTGGATGCAAGAGAAAAAGAATGAGGTTTTTGTTATTGCTACGGCAAATAATATCTCAGCTTTGCCACCTGAACTTTTACGAAAAGGTAGGTTTGATGAGATATTTTTTGTAGATTTACCATCATCAAATGAAAGAGAAGAGATATTTAAAATTCATATAGAGAAAAAGCAAAGAGATATAAATAATTTCAACCTTAAAATATTGTCAGAAAATTCAAAAGGATTTAGTGGTGCAGAGATAGAAGAAGCTGTAAACGAAGCACTATTTATAGCTTATGATGATAACGGAAGAGAAGTAAATACTGATGATATAGTAAAAGCTTTAAGTGATACATTTCCACTTTCAAGAACTATGAGTGATACTGTAAAAGATTTAAGAAATTGGGCAAAAGTAAGAGCTAGATTTGCTTCTAGCGGTAGATGTCAGGCTAGTTGTCGAGAGTGTAAACCTAACTGTGTAAACCCACCTCTTAATCCTAAATCACTTCGTATATTTTGACATAATTTCGCTGAAAAATATACAAAGTTGAGGATAAATTTCAAACCAATTTCTGATACTGGAC
>JALSKR010000032.1 GCA_026988735.1 Sulfurimonas sp. | reverse complement strand
AGCAATGCTCACATACACTGGCTATCAACAAAAAAGGACTCTATGAACTTTTTGAAAACAAGTCTTCTCTTTTTTTAAACAACAAAGAAGTAGATCGGCTGTGGTATGTCTTACTCGAAGGTCTATAGTTTATGACTCTTGTTATACTCTACAATCATACCGTGGTACCTGGCATATATAAAGTTTAACTCTTTACATGTAAAGGCTTCTTTTATGCCCGATTCCAAAAACTCTTTATACTGCCTATAGTTTTTAAACTCTATGCCAAAGCTCTTTAACAGCCTTTTTGTATAACTGTCAACAACCATCTCGTCTCTCAAACAGGCATAACAGAGAATGGCATCCGCACTCTCCTCACCGATGCCTTTTTGCATCAAAAGCCACTCCCTTGTTACCTTTTTTACAAAAGAGTGAAAATCACCAAATTCATTTTTAATGTTTTTTACAAGTTCTAAAAGTCTTGGAGCTTTTTGGTTGTAGAATCCGCTAGAACGGATTTTCTCTTTTAGTATCTCTACATGTAAAGCTGCAAAGCTGTCCAAGTCCAAAAATGATTCCAGATTTTCCAAAGATTTTTCCACATTTTTCCATGTCGTATTTTGCGTTAAAACAGCACCCACTACCACTTCAAAAGTTCCCGCATTCGGCCACCAGTACTTTGGAGAATTTTGCAGTAAATTTTTTGCATCTAAAAACTTATATATCTGCAGAGAGTTTGTATACATGTAAACCTTTACCTCATGGATAATTCTAAAAACTTTAACATCTTTTTCTTGCTACAAGAGAGGCTACACGGGTATCTTCACCTCGTAAATTAATTTCATCTTTTTCTTCATAGTAAATAATATCAAGCCCGATAAACGCATGCAACAGTTCATTTGTACGTAAAAGATATTCCGGGTTTGCCGGCTGGTTAAAATCACCGTGAGCTACAATAAAAGTTTCAAAAATCAACAGGCCGTTTGGCTTGAGCGCTTCTTTGATTTGCGGCAATAACCTTCTGCTTAAATAATTAATATTAAGAATAAGATCATAAGTATTTTTCTCTAAATTATAACTGTCCAAATCAACTTCTATTTTCTTGATCAGATTGTCATCTTTTACCTGCGAAAGTGCATAATCACTAAAATCTACAGCATCAACAAAAAAGCCTTTTTCTACTAAAAAGTGTGTATTTCTACCAACTCCACAGGCAATATCAAGAGCTTTCTCTCCACTGGCCAAATCAATATATTTTTCAACAACAGGTTCTACATTTTTTCGCATTGGTTTTTCTACATGGCGTATATTCCAACGTTCTTTATCTTCTATCATAAATACCTCTCCATAAATAACCATTATTATAAATTTTATATGCTATTATATTGAAATTTTAGGAAAGTTTATCATGATAATGAAATATTTTTTATTTTTCTTTACTCTGTCTCTTTTTACACTTCATGCCAAATCTGTTGATACAAATACATCTTATATTGATAGCGCGCATAAAATAATCTCTGAAAAAGTCACAAATTATTCAGATACACTCGATCAGACAATCAGCAAATTGTTTACAGGCGAAAAAGCACACAATACCTATGATGATTTTTTTAAAAATGAAAAATATTTCAATGAGACAGAACAATCATTTGTCAGTGTAAATCTCAATACACAATTGCAGTCAAAATACAGAGAAAAAAGCACACTCACTGTCAATGCCAATATAGCTTTAAAAAGAACAAACCAAAAATTTAATCTATTTATATCAGGAGTGAATGAAAATAAAAGAATAATTGATAAAAACTCTGCCACTGAACTTGGACTCAACTATTTCAGATCAGACACTTATAAAATTCAAAGTAGATATTCTCTTGGAATCAGAGGCTTTTATCCCTTTATCAGAGCACGGTATTATAAAATTTTTACTGTAAAGAGTTGGAAAATTGAACCAATGCAGCTTTTTGAGTATTCAACTAAAGAGAGTTTCAAAGAGAGCACTTTCATCTATTTTGACACAACACTGAGCGACAAATCACTCTTCAGAATTACTTTGCAAAGAGAAACACAAACAAAGATCAGAGGAATGGATTATGCTGTTTCATCACAATACTACTGGAATTTTTACAAAAAAAATATTCTAAGCATATCTGAAATATTATCCGGAAATACAGAATATACAACAGAGACTTCTACTCGAAAATACAGTGGCATCAATAACTATGCCACAGTTTTAACTTTTAGAAAAAATATATGGAAAAAGTGGTTTTTTTATCAAATAAGCCCCTCTGTGAATTTCCACAAAGAAAATAGTTACAAAGCAAATTATGCAATTAACTTTCTAATCAACCTTTATTTTGGCGATTTTGAGTAAAATTTTACGAAAGTCTGTTTTTATAATCCTCATACCCAAACTCTTTTACAAGTTCTGTTTCCCCATTTTTGCGCTTAATCACCAAAGACGGAAGTTTTACTCCGTTAAAAGTGGTATTTTTTACAAAAGTATAATGAATCTGATCTTCAAATATAACAGTGTCCCCTACATGTAAAGGCTCATCAAAAGAGTAGTCTCCCATGATATCACCGGCCAGACAGGTATTGCCTCCCAAGCGGTAGGTATATTTTTTTTCATTTGCTTTACCTGCACCTCTTACCTCTGCACGATATGGCATGGCAAGAGTATCAGGCATATGTGCTTCGGCTGATGTATCAAGAATGGCAATATTCATTCCGTTTTCAAATACATCCAAAACAGTTGCCTGTAAGTAACCTGTTTCCCAACCGACAGCTTCTCCCGGTTCCAAATAGACATCAACATCATATTTATTACGAAATTCTTTGATTAACCAAATAAGTTTTTCAATATCATAGCCTTTTTTCGTTATATGATGTCCTCCGCCAAAATCGACATACTGCAAATTTTTCAGATATTTGCCGAATTTTTCTTCAAAAGCTACTAAAACTTCCTCTAAAGCATCTACATTTTGCTCACAAAGTGCATGAAAATTGAGTCCATCTATATTTTCAAGTACTTTTTCATCAAAATTTGAGAGTGTCGTACCCAATCTGCTGTACAATCCGCATGGATTGTAGATATCCACCGGTGAAGAGGAAACTTCCGGGTTGATTCTTAGAGAAATATGAATATCTGGATTTATTTCTTTGACTTTCCAAATATATTTTTCTAATTGGTTTGGAGAATTAAAGACTATATGATCAGATATTTGAGCAATCTCTTTTATATCTTCATCTTTGTAAGCAGGTGAATAGGTATGTACTTCTGCTTTTTTGTTATATTTGCAAAACTCTTCACGTGCAAGTCTTGCTTCATACAAACCACTTGCCGTACACCCCTTTAAGTATTTTGCAACCAATGCAAAAGTACTCCACATTGCAAAACCTTTCAGTGCCAAAATGATTTTGGCACCGCTTTGCTGCTGCACATAATCCAGAGTTTTTAAATTTCTTTCTAAAAGGGCTTCTGCACATACATAACAAGGTGTCTTTATTTGATGCATCTCTTTAGTCTAACTCTTTGATTTTCCAAGGAAGTCCCTGTTTGTTCAACTCTTCCATAAATGGATCCGGGTCAAACTCTTCCATATTGTGCACGCCTTCTTTATACCAAACTTTTTGTAGCATCAGTTTTGCACCTATCATGGCAGGTACACCTGTTGTATAAGAGACTGCCTGAGAATTCACCTCTTTGTAGCATGCTTCATGGTCACTAACCTGATAAATATAGATTTCTCTTTTTTTCCCGTCTTTTATACCCTCAGCCACAATGCCGATATTTGTTTTTCCTTTTGTGCGTTCCCCCAAAGAGGCAGGATCAGGAAGCAGTGTTTTTAAAAACTCTATCGGAACTATTTTTTGTCCCTGATGCTCTACCGGCTCAATACCCAGCATACCGA
>JALSKR010000031.1 GCA_026988735.1 Sulfurimonas sp. | reverse complement strand
TCAACAGAATCATCTGATCAATATCATGATGGCAACGGCGATACTTTAGCACAGCAAATTGACAAATATCAAACTGCAAACTCTACAACACTTATTGGAGCAAAAGACCCAAGGCTACAACCACAATACCATGATATGCAAGCATACACAAAAAGTAGTGCTATGGCGAAAGCCTTCATTACGACAGCTAAGAACCAAGAACTTCGCCTAAGTGTTACAGCTAACAGAAGCGATAATGTTTTATATGCAAATTCTAAAATGGATGCTCTATACGATGATTCAAATATTTACTCTGTAGAGTATAATATTAAAGATATTGCAAAAGGTTATAAAAATATCAATTTACAATATTATCACTCTGATGTTGACCATCCGATGGGAACAAATTACAGAAATTCTTCCCTTGCAACAGGAAATATTAAAAACTGGCTCACTACAAATCTCGATGGCATTAAATTAAAAAATACCTTTGATATAAACTCTTACAAACTTCTCATAGGTCTTGATGCCAGTAATAGAAAGTGGAATGGACATTATGAAAAAAATGACTCCGTAGCTCTTATGGGATACAAAAAAAGTATAGATAATGCTGTTACAAAAAATACAGCACTTTTTGCTAAGCTTGATAAAAATTATGGTTCACTTAACCTTTCTGCCGGTGCAAGAGTTGATGATACTATCATTTCAAACGACAGCTACCAAGATAATAACTATCATTCGGTAGGTGTGAACTTACTAGGAACATACACAATCAATAAAACAAACAAACTCTTTTTTGGTATAGGGCAGGCATACCGTGTACCAGATGCCAGAGAACTTTACTTTTTTAGCTCTATGGGTACCCTTGTCGGAACACCAGACCTTAAAAATACGAGAAACCAAGAGATAGATTTAGGATATACAATAGAGAGTGAAAATTTACAATTTAAAATCAAAACTTTTTACTCAAAACTCAAAGATTATATCTATATTCAAAAAGGTGTAGCTGTTAATGCATTTCAAAATATTGATGCATATATTTATGGAGGAGAAGCAACTGCTTCTATATATGTGACAGATGATATATCGCTTGATATAAGCGCTGCATACAAACGAGGGAAAAAAGATGCACCTCTTGCAGGACAAACAAATACTAACCTTGCGGATATTGCACCCCTTGAAGGAAAAATTGCACTCAACTATGAATATGCAAACAATTCAATTGCAACTGTAGATACAATGATGCGTACGCGCTGGGATACAATAGATGATGAAAACGGCGAGCAAGTTTTAGCAGGTTGGGCAATTTTAAATGCAAAAATCAAACATGCTGTCAATAAAAAATTTGACTTCACACTCGGTATCAATAATATGCTCAATAAAACATATGCAAGAAGTAATACTTATGCTGATTTAACCTTAATAACAGGTGATACAACAGATGTTATGCTTATGAATGAACCGGGACGCTATGTTTATACAAATTTGGATTTTAAATTTTAGGTACCTCCTCTTTATGAGGTACTAACACTATGCTAACACTTCTATATTATACTTCTGTAAAATTAACAACAAAAGGATTCTAAAATGCAATCAAAATACCTAAAAACACTTCTCAGCATATCAACTGTTACAGCAACTCTTCTCTTAAGTGGCTGTGGTTCAACAAGTGACAGCACTGCTCCAGTTACATCGCTCACAACAAGTGGACAACTTGTTGACAGCTTTGTTGCAGATGTCAATTATACATGTGCGGACGGCACGACAGGAGTTACTGATGTGAACGGTTCATTTACATGTACAACACTCCCTGTAACATTTAGTATTGAAACACTAGAGTTAGGAACAATCGATACACTTCCAGAGGATGCAATGGTTTTTCCTCAGGACTTAGCAGATGTAAACAGAACAGATATCAACAACAGCGAAGTAATTGCAATTGCACAACTTTTACAATCATGTGATGATAATTACAATCCAAATGACGGTATCCGTATCCAAACACAGGTACGAGAACAGCTTCGCCAAAGAGCACATGAAAAACTCACAGCAGATAATCTTGACGCTATCGCTGCAGATTTGAATATCTCACTTCTTGAACCGGAGACTGCCGAACAACACCTTTCACAAACAGTTGATTATGTAGGGAGTGTCACGGATTCTATGGCAAACCACACTCTTCCTATACAGGCACATGGAAACGGTATTGGAAATACTGATACAATGCAGACACAAACAACCTCAGCAGTAACACAAGCACTTCTTTCACCTGCTTCCACACTCACACAGGAGGCCAAAGATACACTGGCATATATGGGCAATGAGGAACGCTTGGCTCACGATGTTTATATGACACTCTACAACTACCATCTTGCAAATGGAACTGAAATTAAAACACTCTACAATATCGCAACAAACTCAGAAACAGTGCATGCAACAGATATGCAGCTTTTAATTAAAAAATATATTACTTCTTTAGATGAGTTTAGCGATATTGATGCACCAGAGAACCTTCCTGATGCAAATTTAAGCTATTTGGATATAAATATAAGTGATTTACCTACAGGACAATACAACATTCAGGCTATCCAGGATCTGTATGACACACTTATCGCAAAAGGACAACAGTCACAGCAAGATGCTCTTGAAGTTGGATGTATGGTGGAAGTAACAGATATCAATGATCTTGATGAAGATATTGCAATTGCAGAGGATTCAAATGCAAGTGACGTGGTAACTGTATTTAATTTCTTACGAGATGGTAGCTACACACACTACTGGGCATTTGATTCGGCACTGAAAAATATGGGTGTTACAGAAGGATGCGCGGTCATCGGTGAGGAGTACAACCATCCTGAGTATCCACAAGATACGACTTCTACAACAGGACAAGGTCATCGATACGGAAGACAATAAAATCCCCTAAGCCCTTTTTTACCTGAAAAGGGCTAAAATCCATCTATGATAAAAAGATACCCTACTAAAAAAATATTTGTCGGTGATGTGGCTGTCGGTGGTGATGCACCTATCTCTGTGCAGTCTATGACCTACTCTGATACACACAATGTTGCAGCAACCGTTGAGCAGATTAAGCGTCTTCATTTTGCAGGTGCTGACATTGTCCGTGTAGCTGTGCCTGATATGGAAGATGCGCTTTCGCTTAAAGCCATAAAAGAGCAAATTTCTTTGCCTCTGGTTGCCGATATTCACTTCAACTATAAACTTGCCCTCATTGCAGCTGAATCAGTAGACTGCATCCGTTTTAATCCCGGAAATATCGGAGACAAAACAAAAATAAAAGAGATAGTAAAAGCCTGTCAGGAGCGAAATCTGCCTATTCGCATCGGCGTCAATGCCGGCAGTCTGGAAAAAGAGTTCGATGACAAATACGGTCCGACTGCTGAAGCCATGGTAACCTCGGCTGAGTATAACATCAAATACCTTGAAGATTTGGGCTTCAGTGACATCAAAATCTCACTCAAAGCCAGTGATGTACAAAGAACAGTCGAAGCCTACAGAATGCTGCGTCCAAAAAACAACTATCCATTTCATTTGGGTGTGACAGAAGCCGGTACAATTTTTCATGCAACGGTCAAAAGTGCCATAGGCTTAGGTACGCTTTTACTTGAGGGCATAGGTGACACAATGCGGGTCTCCATTACCGGAGAACTCGAAGAGGAGATAAAAGTCGGCCGTGCCATCTTAAAAGACAGCGGTGTGGTAAAAGAGGGTCTAAACATCATCTCATGCCCTACATGTGGACGCATCGAAGCTGACCTTGTAACGGCCGTTGCAGAGATAGAAAAAAGAACCGCCCATATAAAAGCACCCCTTGATGTAAGTGTAATGGGCTGTGTCGTCAATGCCATAGGCGAAGCAAAACATGCCGATGTAGCTATAGCCTACGGAAAAGGAAAAGGACTTGTCATGGTCAAAGGCGAAGTGGTTGCCAATCTTGATGAAGCTGAACTCGTTGATAGATTTGT
>JALSKR010000030.1 GCA_026988735.1 Sulfurimonas sp. | reverse complement strand
TTAAAATAGTTGCTCATAAATATCGTAACCGTAGAAAACGATTTGGTTTGAGGTTTAATCTCATTTGCGCTTTAATCAATTTTGATAGAGGTTTTCAGGTGAATTAAGGGGTTATGCAAGAAGTCTATTGTTTTTTGCATAAACATTAAATACTTTTTGCATCATCTGTCGTGTAAAATATTCAAATGTTTTATCTTCTTTTGCAGCATCCAAAAAGTAATAGGGCGAAATGATTTCCCTTGTATCGGTTTGTATTCTTGCCAAAGCTTCATATTTAACGGGTTTGCCGCTTTTCGTCTCTATAATAGGTTGAAAAAAAGGGATGATGTCACCATTGTAGAGTGCTGTTTTATAAACTTTAAGCCTATGAATTTTTTGTAGCTTTTCATCTTTTAGAGACTGTTTGTTCTTATATATTTTGTATTTTTTTGTGAAATGAGCGCTTCTTGCAGTGCAATGTTTGCATGAGCCAAAATATTATTTACACCGTAGGCAATACCCGCTGTAAAGTCAGCCACTATAGATTCATCGCTTTCATTTTCTTCTGCTTCACTTGGAAGCAGTAAAGAGTGCTGCATTAAAAGTAAATATTTATCAAAAAGATTTTTATCAGTAATTAAAAATGCGAATTCCTGCAAATTAAGATTATATAAGGTCACCTGTTCATCATGGACAATGTCGTGCAGTTCTTTGGTTTTTTTTCTAATGATATCCTGGACTATAGCATTTCCGTAAAGGTCTTTTAATGCATTCAACTGGTTTACATGTAGGATTATCAGCATTGCCTCTTTTTTAAGGAGAGAAAGATCTTCTTGCAGTGCGGTATGATTTGGAAGTTTTGTAAATCTGTCAAGGCTTTTGAGATTCTTAATGGCGTAATCATTAACATCAAGTACCGTAGTATTGTTTTGCGCTTTATGCAGGTTTTCATCAGCTATACTGTATAAATCATCACAGTTGAGATAAAATTTTGATGTATCAAGATTAATGCCACCTACTGAGAGAGTGAAAGATTCTATAGCATTAAATCGAATAATATTTTGTGCAATGTCGTCTAGATAGGTATTGTTTTCGTTATGTACAGTCAGAGCAAATTCATTGTGGGATATTCTGAATAATTCAGAATTTTGAGGATTACGAAGTTTTTGTAAAAAATGAGATATCTGTAAAACTGTGTCATCTTCAATGAGATCATTATTAATTTTAATTAATAAAAGAGCAAACAGTTCTTCTTTCCAAACGGCACGCTTATATTCTGTTTTGAGGTAGTTATGAAAGTATTGTTTATTATATAAAGAGGTAATCGGGTCTAGGGTGGAAAAATATTCCAGTCTTTTTTGATAGGTAATGTCTTTTAACAAAGAAGTATAACCGATAATATTTTTGTTTTTGTCATGCAAAGGTGTAATGACTGCATGTACCCAATACTCCTCTCCTGTACTTTTTGTATTTTTTAAATCTCCCTCCCAGACATTATTGGCAGAGATGGTGTCCCACAAATTTTGTATAGTTTCTCTGTGAATATCGTGATTTTTGAAAATACTGTGATTCTTGCCTAAAATTTCTTCTTTTGTGTAGCCTGTAAAATCCAAATAGGCCTGCGAGATATTTGTTATATTTCCATGAATATCTGAAACTGTCAAAAATATATTTTCATCAATAAGTTTCTCTTTTTGCTGTAATAAAAATGCTTTGTTTTCCAACTCCTGGACAAGGAGAGCTTTTTTTGCAAGCTCTAGTAAAGCAAGCTGTGTATCATCTGTATTCTTAAGAGGCTCACTGATATACCTGTCAATGCCAAGACCGATAGCATCCGGAAAAAAATGAGAACTTCCTTTTTGTGTTATGAGGGCAATAACCTGATTTTCATGCTGTTTTTTAATCTCTCTGGCAAATTCTATGGCTTGAGAACCCTTAAAATCCAGGCTGATTATTACAATGTCAAAAGAGCTTTGATGTTTTAGAGAGTGGTTTTTGTAAAGAGAAAGGGCTTCTCTAATATTGTCAGCAGTCATAATATGATGAGAAAATTCTTGAAGGAGTGTGGAAATTTTATTTTTTACTGAAGGATTATTTTCAAGATATAAAATTCTTAAATCTGTGTACTCTTTTAGCTCATGAAAAAGGTTCATACTTTAATTCCTCAATGTTATAAACCATTATATATTATATAACATTGATTTAAAATTAAAGCATGTGATAAAAATGTAATTATACGTGATAGTTCGGTGCTTCCTGCGTAATGATGACATCATGAACATGAGATTCTTTCAGACCTGCTGAAGTAATTTCAACAAATTCTGCCTTGTCCCAGAAAGCTTCTATACTTTCACTTCCGCAGTATCCCATAGAAGAACGCAGTCCGCCCATCATTTGATGCACAATACCGGCAATAGAACCACGAAAAGGAACACGACCTTCAATTCCCTCAGGAACAAGCTTGTCAGCGGCTGTACCTTCTTGGAAATATCTGTCATTGCTTCCTTTTTGCATTGCACCGATACTTCCCATACCTCTGTATGATTTGTACTGGCGTCCTTGAAACATTATAGTCTCACCCGGAGATTCCTCTGTACCGGCTAAAAGAGAACCAGCCATAACACAACTTGCGCCTACGGCAAGTGCTTTGGCAATATCTCCGGAGTATTTTATTCCACCGTCAGCTATAACAGGAACACCGTGAGGACGCGCAACTTCCGCACACTCGTCAATAGCCGAAATTTGTGGAACGCCGACACCTGCAACAATACGTGTAGTACAGATCGAACCAGGACCAATTCCAACTTTTACCGCGTCAGCGCCTGCTTCTATAAGTGCAAGAACTGCTTCTTTTGTTGCAATGTTTCCGGCAATTACATCAACTTCCAAAGAGTCTTTAATCGCTTTAACAGTATCCAAAATGCCCTTTGAATGTCCGTGTGCCGAATCAAGAACAAGAACATCCGCACCGGCATCAACAAGGGCTTTGGCTCTGTCCATCTGTCCGACACCGATAGCTGCACCGACAATAAGACGGCCAAAATCATCTTTGTTTGAATTTGGATACTCTATGCGTTTTTTGATATCTTTAATCGTTACAAGACCCTTTAAAAAGCCTTCATCATCTATGATAGGCAGTTTTTCTATCTTATGCTGGTGCATAATATCTGCTGCTTCATCAAGAGAGATGCCTTTTTTTGCAGTGATAAGTGGCATTTTTGTCATAACTTCCTGGGCACTTTTACGCATATCTTTTTCAAATCGCATATCGCGGTTTGTTAAAATTCCAAGAAGCTTGTTATGCCCGTCTACAACAGGAACACCGGAGATTTTAAATTCTTTCATTAACGCTTCAGCATCTGCAAGTGTTGCATCAGGATGAACATAAATCGGGTCAATAATAATACCGCTTTCAGATTTTTTTACTTTTTTGACCTGTTTGCATTGTGTCGCAATATCCATGTTTTTATGAATGATGCCTATACCTCCGAGTCTTGCCATTGCAATAGCTGCACGGTATTCTGTGACCGTATCCATAGCAGCTGAAACCATAGGAATTTTAAGAGTGATATTTCGAGTGAGTTTTGTCTCAAGTGAGACCTCTTTTGGTAAAACTTCAGAGTATTGTGGTACTAAAAGTACATCTTCAAATGTCAGGGCGCGTTTACGAATTCTCATGGGGTATCCTTTTGCAGAGTATAGAATTAATTATTAGAAATTTTTGCATTATACCTCTTTTGTGGTTAAAAAGAGGTAAAATCTAAAAACATAAACTGGGAAAGTAAAATGATAATAATGACAAGAACAAAAGGGAAAATATGGCTTTTGAAAACCCACGGCTGTATACCGAAAAATACTTGATTAACACCGCGAAAACCAAGCCAAAAACCTAAAAAAGCTTTGATTGAAAGTGCTATTTGAAAACTGCTCAGTCCATCAGGAGAAATTTTTCCAAAAACCTGTGAAAATAGATACATTCCCGAAAGTACAGCAACTATAAGAGCCTTCGGTACA
>JALSKR010000029.1 GCA_026988735.1 Sulfurimonas sp. | reverse complement strand
TAAGTCATGCTTTAGCATAGAAAGTACCGGTTCCTAGAAAGCATTAATTTTCTCAACTTAATGGTATTGGAAGCACTCTTATGTATTTTACACTCTAAAATTTAATTGTTCCCTGAATTGACAATAAATTGCCCGTATTGTCCAAAACTTTTTGGGCAGCCGCATTACCTGGTGCTGTAGCATCTCTAAATGCGTAGTTAAAGTCAATTCTATTTGGACCTTTAAAGTGATATGATAAACCAACAGTTGTTGTTTTAAATTCTCTCTCAAGTCCCGCATCGTTAGAGAGTCTGTCAAGATAATCATAACGCGCTAAAAGCTCTACTTTTTTAGGTATCACATAATATTGTGCATTAAGGTAGTACCCATCAGACACATTGTTTTTTCCTGCAAGAATTTGGTATTGCCAATCTCCATTATATGGATCAAGGTCTGCATCTTTAGCACCGTTATAAATCATACCTTTTGCTTTGATGTATTCTGCATCTAGGCGCAGTCCGTTGTGAAAATAATCTACACCTACCCCATAACGAATACGGTCATATTTTGTATTGTTTAGTTTTCGTTTTCCACTTTGATACCAGGCAAAACCTTTGAGTGCTTGTGTATAGTAGCCTTTTCCTTTGCCAAATGAGTATTCACTTGCAAGATATCCATAATATGTTAAGTCTCCAGATGCATTCGAAGAGCTAAGACCCGTACCGCTACCCGCCATACCGGCCACTGTAACACTTATTTTTTTACTTATATGTTCTGTATCAAAAAGTTCAACCCCTCTGTCTCTAAACGCACCGACTGATTGTGTTGGAGCAGCCGTATAAGTATCTGTACCGCTTTTAACTGCATTATTTGGTAAGAATCTCTCTAAGGTCAGTTCATTTGTAACTTTTGTAAAGTTTCTGTATTCACTGGCAAAAACTGCTCGAAGACCCTCTTCACTTCCCGGATATTTAAACTGACCCATACGGACATTTAAGTGCGGTATGCCACGGTAAGTGATTGAAGCATCGGTTAAATGGTTCCCTGTTGTATGCCCTGCAGGTGCTGTGATACCATCTTCTCCAAACTCTGTCATAAAAAAGTAATCAAGAGTATTTGCTTTGTCTACCATACCACGCACGGCAAGTCGTGCACGATTCACTTCAAAACCTGACTGAGAATTAAGGTCTGGTGTAAGCATAGAAAAAGGTGTTTTATTTACTCCATTCTTTATAAAAACATCCCCATAATCTTGCTGATAACCAACTTGAAGAAATCCCCAAAAATGTGGAGTATTGTCATGATTAACTACTTTTTTCCCATCAACTTTTATCATAGAAGGCTCAGTACCTGCTCCATAAAGCCAATCTTTTGCCTGAAGTGCTCCTCCAAGAAGAGCAACTGAAACTAAAGATAGAATAATTTTATTTGTTTGCATACTATGTTCCTTATTTTATTTTTTTATCGCCACGAATTACATCTATATTTAGACCGAAATCTTTGAAGTTACTTCTAACTGAATGTTTCTCTTTATGAACATTTGAGTTATAGTAGCCCATTACTTTTTCATTTACTCCTTTTGATAGGTCAAAATCAGCGTGTGGCTGTGCATTAATATAGAGTGCAACATCTGCTGCTTCTTGATTACTTAAACTTCCACCTTGTCCTAATGGCATATTTGATTGCATCCATGCTGCACCTTTGTTAAGTTTGCTCATACCGGCACCTGTGTTGTATGCGAGCCATTCACCTTTTGTATTTTTACCCCATAATGGAGGGAATATTCCCATGCCTTCGCCATTTTGACCATGACACATAGCACATTTATTTGCATACACTTTTGAACCACTTACATAATTTGCATGTGTTGCTTTTTTCTGAATCTTTGCAAATTTTTTCTGTCCTGATGGCCAAAGTTTCATGTTGTGTGGGCTACATGGTGCTTTTACATTCATGTGCATTGGCATACCGGTTGAGAGCCATGTAATATATGCA
Organism: Sulfurimonas sp.; assembly: GCA_026988735.1. Taxonomy (GTDB): domain Bacteria; phylum Campylobacterota; class Campylobacteria; order Campylobacterales; family Sulfurimonadaceae; genus Sulfurimonas. The sequence continues at coordinate 14,174 of JALSKR010000029.1, read as the reverse complement.
TACATTGCCATACTTGCTTTTGAATCTGTAATAGGGTGCTTTCCGTTCATACTACGCATAAAACAGTTGTTTGCTCTATCTTGAAGTGACTGGATGCTTTTCTCTCTTTTTGAATAGGCAGGAAACGATGTCGCAGTACCGATAAAACTAGAGATACCATCGCCTGTACCTGGTTTTCCATCTGCACCTTTGAGGTGACAGTTAACACATTTAAGTTTGTTGCCTACTAAATCTTTTGTAAGGGGATGTGTATTTGTATGAAGCATTATATCTTCACCTAATTTGACCATCTTCCCGACTTCTCCTGCAGGGTACTCTTTTGGTGCAGACCCAGCCCATATAGATGTGCTCATTAATGTAACAGTCATTGCTAAAGCAATGTGCATTTTGTTAGTTTTCATATCTTCTCCTTTTTTAAATAACAAAACAACTATAACATTGCAAAGTAAGTTTTATGTAAGGAAATTATGAAAATGTGTAAGTAAAACGGCTTCCTTTGTCTAACTGTGTCTCCACCTCAATATTGATAGTATTTTTTTCGCAAATATGTTTTACAATGCTGAGTCCTATACCAAAACCACCCGTAATTTCATCTTCACGCTTAAATCGCTGAAATATTCTTTTTGTATCTTTAATGCCAATACCTTCATCTTTGACACAAAAAATAATGTTATTTTCTTTTTTCATCAACTTTATATGTATGTTTGTTTCTTTTTTGGAATATTTGACGGCATTTGAAAGTGTATTATCCACAATTCTTTGTAGCTCTATACGATTTATTTCACACTGTACATTTTTTTCAATATTTGTCTCTATTGTAATCTTTTTTACCGCAGCCAAATCACCAAATGGCTCAAGTCTCTCTTCTAAAAGCTGCGAAAAATTCACTTTTTCTTTTCTATAATCAACATATTTATGTTTTATAAAATATTCCACATCTTCATATACCAAAGCAATATTTTGAACACTGTTTCGGATTCTTTGGAACTCTCTGCTGCTGTCTTTTTTATCTATCAATTCCAAATTTAATTGTAAAACACCTAAAGGTGTTTTGAGCTCATGCATAGCATCATTAAAAAAAAGGTTCAGGTAATGGTTAGCTTTTTCAAGAGGATGCAGACTCAATCGTATAAAGAACACTCCTAAAATAAAGATAATACTTCCTATGAAAAGAGCTGCAATCCATGCCTTTGTATAGATCGTTTGATACGAAACTTGTTGACTTACAAGCAAATATTTTGCTCCTAAACGATTTTCATCCAATACTATTTTTTTTATAAGCATATTGGAAGGGAGTCTCTTGGTGTTGAGTGTATTAAAAGCTTTTTTCGTTGTTCTAAAGAGTACATTTGCCTGTGCATCCAATAAGGTAGCGTCATAATGCAAAGAGCGGGGAAAATAAAACACTGTATCATTTTGATGTGAAAAATCATAAATCGTTTTCTCGACACTAAAAGCATATCGTTGTAAACTGTGCATCTGCTCTTGTGCAAAATTTTTCTTCTCTACTAAAATATAAAAATAAGCAGGAATACTAATGATAAAAACAATTAGAACTGAATAATAAAATGCGTTTGCATAAATATATTTTTTATCTTCTTCTATCAATTTTATATCCCAACCCTCGTTTATTGATAATAAATGCACTGGATGTTTTTTCACGAATGGCTCGAATACACATCCGTATATCTGCTTCAGTTCTCTCTTTTGCTTCCCATATCTCTTGCCACAACTCCATAATGGAAATATACTCACCTAAATGGCTTACAAGATACTCCACTACCGCTTGCTCTTTTTTAGAAAGCACGATAGACTCTTCTCCTTTATAAAGCTGTTGTGATTTTATATGATAACTGTATGATTCCCAAAGTGATACAAGCTCACTGCTAGAGTGAAAATAAAACTGTTTAAGTACCTGTTCTATACGATATCGTAGCTCTTTTGAAGCAAAAGGTTTGCGTATATAGTCGTTGCATCCTAGCTCATATCCTATACTCAGGTTATCAATATCTGTCAAAGAAGTTATAAAAATTATAGGAATTTCATTTCCCTCACGGCGTAACTGTTTAACTATTTCATAACCATTCATACCCGGTACACGAATATCTAATAACAAAAGATGATAACTATGCTCATACACAGCATGAAGGGCATCCTCCCCATTTTCATAACTGTCCACCGTGTAGCCAAGTGTTTGCAAATACTCTTGTATCGTTTCATTATAATCTATATCATCTTCTAACAGTAGAAGTCTCATCTGATAATCACCTTTGAGTGCCTATTTTGTTCTATTTTTGCATTTTCATTATACGCACGAAGCATTTTTGCATTTTCATTTTTAAAAGCAACCATACAGTAACCTAAAGGTTCATTATGCAAATTATAAATTGCAAAATACCCAAAAGCATACCGTCCATTACCAAAATAACCATACTTTCCAAGCTTGTCTAGTTTACTCTGCTGTAATCGTTCAAAACTATTTTTATCATAAAAATTATTGACCAATACATAATGATTATCTACAAGCGGATGTTTTTTTAAACTCGTCGCTATATCAAGATAGCGCTTATCAAGCAAAATAAAAAAAGCATACCCCTGTTGTGCCAGTTTTTCTTGCAAATGACGAAAACCTTCTATAACTTCTATAGAACCTATATATTTTCCATTATAAAGAATAGGAGAAATTGCCTTAATATTTAAACGCTTGCCTATTTCTATAGAGACCAGAGGTTTTTTTGTCTCTTTTACTGCTACTATACCTTCACGAAACGAAGCCAATGGAATAGCTGTCACATTATAATCCCAACTGCGTACATAAGTGTATATGTTTGCATCATGCACTTGCACATCAACAGTATAACCTTGTATTTGCTGCAAGGTTTTTATTTTACTGTTAATGAGCGTAAAAACTTTACGGCGATTATTTTTTCTATAATACTTTATCAACACTTCGTCTTCACTCAACATCAAAGAGAGAGACAAAGCATGACTTTTCTCTTCATCAAGCATATTTTTTGTCAGCAACAAAGCATTATCTAAAGAATGCACCATCTCTTGTTGTTTGAATGAAAGATAAAGTGTGTATATAAGATAGAGTGCAAACAAAACAGCAAACAACGAAAAAAGCGCAACTATTTTATCAATATTTTTCGTGAGTTTGTCTAGCATTCTTTACCTTTTTCTTTTATTTTATCTTATTTTGCCTTACTTTATTACATATTAATCTTCTTAAGTAAACATAATTACTATTATAATCTCAACTTTAGTTCTGTAAAATACTAAAAAATTAATAATGGAGAAAATATGAAAAATATTATCTTAAGTCTACTACTTGCATTGACCTTTATCGGATGTAACTCAAAAAGTGATGAAAACAAAAATGTTGAGCCAAAACTTGTTGTCGGGAAAAGTTTGACAGATTTACACCTCAAAGACCAGTTTGGCAAAGAGCACAGCTTAAATGCAGATACATACAAAATTGTTTTTGCCTTTGACAAAGAGCCTGCACATACATGTAACGACTTTTTTAACACACAAAAGCCTAACTATTTGCAAGAGCATCATGTTCAATTTGTAGCAGATGTAAGTGCTGCGCCTTCACTCATCAGAAGCCTTTTTATTATGCCAGGGCTTAAAGACTTCAAGCACATTGTACTGCTTTTAGATGACAAAGCAACGGCTGCTCCTTACAGAAAAGGAATTGACACGACAAAAATAGTTATTGTGACACTTTTAAACAAAAAAATTACCAACATCAAAACAATCACTACAACCGAGCAGTTAAAAAAGGCGGTTGCCCCTGTCATCAACAAAGTCATGGACAGTGTAAACAGCATCACAAAATAATACATCCTCCTTTAAAAAATTGAGACTCCTGTTTTTGTCGTAAACAGTTCCAGTGCTTTTGTACCTATGAGTGAGTTTCCCTGCTCGTTCAAAGCGGGCGACCAGACACAGATTCCCATTTTTTGCGGAATAACGGCAACTATTCCGCCACCTACGCCACTTTTTCCGGGAACACCCACTTTAAAAGCAAAATCTCCCGAGGCGTCATAATGCCCACAGGTCAGCATCACAGCATTTATCCGCTTTGCCTGTGCTTTGGTTATGTAGGCTTTGTTGTTTATCGGATCTACGCCGTGATTGGCAAGGTAGAGCATAGAGCGAGAGAGCATTTTAGTATTCATTTCCAAAGCACAATGATTAAAATAGGTTTGCACCAATCGTATCGCTTCATTGTCTATATTGCCAAAACTTTTCATTAAATTTGTCAGTGCCAGATTTCTATAAGCATGTTGCATTTCTGAACTTGCCACTACTGCGTTCATACTTATACTCTCATCATCGGCAATAGAGCGTATAAAATCCACTATGGCATCAAAAGCAAGTGTATCTTTTTGATAATGGGTGATGAGCGTATCTGTTATCACAATAGCACCCGCATTGATAAAAGGATTTCTTGGAATCCCATTTTCATATTCAAGCTGTACAAGGGAGTTAAATGGGTTTCCCGAAGGTTCGCGTCCTACACGGTTGTAAAGCTCTGAACTGAGATACTTTAAAGCCATCGTAAAGGTAAAAACTTTGGAAATACTCTGTATAGAAAAGAGTGTCTCTGCAGCACCCACATGGTAAGAACTCCCGTCAAAAAGGGTAATACTCATAGCAAATTGCGTGGCATCAACCTCTCCAAGAGCAGGAATATAATCGGCTACTTTTCCTTTTCCAAAAAGTGGCTGTACTTCAATCTCAATATCTTGTAATATTTGTTGGTAATCCATCAGTTCCTCCCAAGAATATGACATATTTTAGCACAATTCTATGAAAAAGTTATTGCAACTCCAACAGTACCTTGCTGGTTGCTAACGGCGAAGACTGGTGGCTCGTTTAGAGATCAGCTTTTTTGTTATTTATGCAATATGTAATGATTCTATATCCTGCACTTTTACCTTTATTATTATCGCTATTTTCTATCCTAATTTTAAAGCTATTATTTCCTAAATCTATTCCTATGGTCGGATTTTTTTCAAGCTAATTTGCTAGTTCTAAAACATCATTTTTAATATTTTTATACTTCTTTTTTAAAGTTTTGAGATTTTTTATAAATTCAGGAGTTGGAATAACTTTATAGTTCATCTAAAATATGCTTCAATTCTCTTTTTTTCAATTGACCACTATTTTGAAGTTTAACTTCTTCTAACCCTCGTTTTACATTTTGTTTAATATTGTAAGTTTCGATGTAGTGCATAATACTGTTGATAAATTTACTTTCATCATTATTACACTCTTTCTTATAAAAATTCTCATTACCAACACCTTTGTAAATAAATTTACAATCAGTGTATTTGAATTTAGAAAATATCTCTTTCTTAAGCGAATATAAGTTGACGGTTTTTAGGTCAAAGTGTCCGATTTGCTCCGTTTTTTTGCATAAGCTTCTGCTCTTTAGGACTTAGCACTCCAAATTGTTCTTGTAACTCTGGAAATAATAAGTTCTCTAGGTTCTTCACTTTAAGCCACATTTTTGAAAGTGTTGATATAATTTTAGACATAAGTTTAATCTCTTTTCTGTTAAATTTTTGTCGTAAAAAATTATAACTTATCTGAAATTAGATTTCAACTTTTTTAACAATTATAAAATTAAATTAGCTGCTTTTGTGGGTATCTGCAAGTGGCTCCAGGCTTTTATTTTTAAACATTTATACTCCAATTATGTATATACGGGGATAACGACTGTCGTGAGCGATAATTTTCCCGTTAGGGTAAATTATTCGTTCCTGTGTTTTGTTACCAGTTTGTTAATGTTTGTTTGTAGTTACTGGCATAAATATCTAGTAGATTTCTTATCATTTTTTGATATTGAGTATGATGTTTTTTAGCTTCATCTTTGAAAAACTCTACACTCTCTTTTGTCAATGAAATTGTAACTTTTATATTTTCATCTTTTAAAATTAAATTTTCTGGTTTTGGTAGAAAATCTTCTATAATTTTAATATTTCCAATTTCTTCATCTGTATATTTAACTATTATTTTCATAAATCTTTTTTCCAATATCCTGCTCCAAAGATTCTGATTTTATTATTTCTGTAAACAAATCGTACAGTAATAATTTCATCAGCAACTTTACCAAAACAAAAATATCTTTTTTCATCTTGGCTATGTTCTAAATCTTGAGCAATAAGTCTATTATCATCTAAAAAAGCATATTGTGCTTTTTCAAAAGAAACTTGATGCTTTTCTTGGTTTGAACTATTTTTATATGTAAAAATATATTTTAATTTATCGCAAGATATTTTGATGAAACTTTTTTAAAAAGTTTTGTTATATCTTTTTATTTAACTACTTTTCTTTGATAAAAAGCATTCCAAATGAGCTTTGGAGACCACCAATAATTTGCATAAGTTTCCATCCTTCTTTATTCATTTGTGGCAATGTTTTTCCTTTACATTTTCCACCACATAAATTCGTCCCATTTCCAAATGTTCCATAAGCATATTTGTCAGTACAGCTACTTTTTGAAAAGCATATTGTTTGTTCAACATTTTTTGCATAAACTGTTGTCGATAATAGTCCTAAAACTATTGCTCCAAAAATAACTTTCTTCATTCTTAACTCCATTTTAAATTTGACCATTCTAAAATAGCCATATCTAAACTTCTAGCAATGTAGCTTTTTAAATATAACGGCGAAGCTGGAATACATCTTGATGTGGGATTCCTGCTATTTGTTGTATGTAGCGTAGCGGAATACGACAAATGGTTGGTGACCCGTTTAGGGCTCAGCTTCGCCGTTGTAAGTTTCCGCTCCGCGGGAACTTACAACGGCAGTCGTGAGCGATAATTTTCCACTAGGGAAATTATTGGTCTCCTCGTTTTTGTTATATCTTTTGTTCTTTACCCTTAAAAAGTGGATATTCAATCACAGGGGTGTATCTCATTGTTAAAACAAATTTTATTAGTTTAGTTTTGGTAGTTTATTTTAATTCTGCAAACTCAACATTGTTACGACCTTTTTCTTTTGACACATAAAGAGCACTGTCTGCCATATCAAGCATATCCTCAAGACTTGATGTTTTGGAGTCAATCATCGCAACACCAATACTTGATGTCATAGAAACACTCTCCTCTTTATCATTTAAAAATTCACATAACTCAATAGAGAGGCGAATACGTTCTGTTACTATGCGAGCTTCTTCAATCTCTGTATTAAGCAGTAAAATAGTAAATTCATCCCCACCTAATCTACCTAAAATATCTATATCACGAATTGATTTTTTACATGCCCCAGCAAATGCGACAAGGGCTCTATCTCCAGTTGCATGTCCATAATTATCATTTATGAGTTTAAAACGGTCAATATCTAATAGAAGCAGTGCCATTTGAGTTTGATGTCTTTTAACACGTTTAAGTTCTTGGTTGGCTTGATGCATAAAGTTACGACGGTTGGATATTCCCGTGAGTACATCAGTATTGGCATGATAGTCCAGCTTTTGGCGTAACTTCAATTGTTTCCAATGATTTCGTAAGATAAGAATAGATAAAACCAAAAATATCACAATAACAACTACAGTTGCAAATGTTTTTTCTTTCCACTCTTTAAGCCAATCCTTATCTGCTTCTCCAACAATAATAACAAATGGCAGACCGCTAATCTTCCTAGCAGCATAAAGACGACTTTCATCATCTAACGGGGATATATCTCTAGAAATCTTGAAGTTCTCAGAAGAAGAGAGGAATTCTTTAAGAATTTTATCATCAATTTTATTTCCTATTGCATTAGGCAGTTGTGGCTTTCTCGCTAGTAAGTTCATATTTGCATCGACTATGGCTATCACTCCATGCTTAGTAACAACTATTTCATCTAACCATTTTTGAAAAAAACTCAGGTCAACTACTAATGCTACTATGCCTTGAAGTTTACCATCACTTGTCCTAATGGAACGATTTTGAGCTACAATCAAACGATCTATATCAAAAAAAGAACTTGTCACATCTTTTATGAGTTTATCATTTCGTTGGTATGATTTACACCATTCTCTCTCACTGTAATCAACACCAGCAAAGTTTTTATATGGTGCTACAACATATGCACTAGTAGCGACACAACTCTCATTAGAAATACCAATTTCTTGGAAATAACTAGGCAATGTTTCTAACTTAGATTGTAAAAATTGAGTTGTTTTTTCTTTTTTACTTAGATCTAGTAATTCTTGAATTGACACCTGACTCATAATATCTTGTAAAACATAATCAGAAGAGTCAAAGGAACCTTTTACCCATGCTTGAATTAAAAAGCTTGTATTTGCAACACGAGAACGAACATTAGAAAGTTCTTTAAGATATCCAGAACGAATATCATAAATTGCGAAAGTAGTAATAAAAAATAAAAATAAAATAGTATAAATTAAACTTTTTTTATATTCTGTCATTAGACCGTACTACCTCTTTTGATTTTTTTAACTTATATCTGACTTTTATATTAATTTTGTTGAAAATCTTACAAATTATTCTGTCATATTTAGTAAGATATCTATCGCTTTTACTCTTAATTTAATAGTTATAACGATTCAACTGAACGATAATTTTCCCGCTAGGGCAAATTATTCGTTCCTGTGTTTTGTTATGTGTTTAGTCATATGCCTGTTGTCGATGTTTGAAATCAACTACAGCAATAATAAGTTTTTCATCTTCAATCAAATAGAACAGCCTGTAGTTACCAACTCTATATCTATAATAGCCTTCTAGTTTACCCTTAAGCTTTTTTATATTTGTTCCGTAATGAGGATTTTCTCTTAATTGAGGATAAACAAAATTTTCTATTTTTGCATAAAGTTTTTTATCTATTGTTGCCTTAACTTTTAAAAATGTCTTAGTTTCTGCAATTTGATATTTACACAATCGCGTAATTACCGTTTTTTAAATCATCTAAACCATTCATAAGGTTTGCTACAAGCTCTTTATCATCCATAATCTCTTGCATCTCATCATTATCTACAAACTGCGAAGATGTCAAATACTGCATTGTCGCAAACTCAATAAAGTTTGAAAGGTTTCTCTTTTGACCTTGGGCAGCAAGCTTAATCATATTGTAAATTGAATCATCTACTCTCATTGTTACAGTTTTCATTACAAAATCCTTTGAATATTTATATTTACTATTATATTCAATTTTATTCATAATGTCAATATGTTGAGTGCACATAACGACTATCTTGAGAAATACGAATCCCCGCTAGGGTTCGTATTTCTCTCCAAGTACTTGTTATCCATGCATTCTAAACCATTTAAGCATGTCGACACCTTCTTTTAGACAAATCATAACTTTATCTTTTTGACTTTCTAAGCTATCCGCTAAAGATAGTTTAGGCACCTCAATCCGAATAGAAGCAGACTTTCCAGCTTTTACAATTTTCATATTGCTTTCCATGATGTCAAAATATTTATCCCTCATAACACTTAGTTGGTCTCCCATATCTTTGAATTGTAAATCGAAATAACCATGAGTAAGTTTATGGACTAAATCAACTTCTTTAGGTAAATTGACATTTCTGAAATAAATAAAACTTGATGAAGATGGTTTAGCTGTTGGTTCATCCATATAAAGTTCATTTGCTTCATTAAGGCTAAGTTCCCAGTAGTCTTTCCAAAAATCTGATACAGAAGCATCTGCTTCCATTTGATAGCCTGATGTACTTTTTTCAATCGCAGAATTGAGAAGAAGGTTTTTATAAACATTTCTTCGTCCTAAATACGAGTTGTGTACAAAGTATTCAACAATATCTTCATAATTAATTCTAAAATCAAATCCTCGTGTTTGATTATTATGAAAGTTTTTAGGTGCAACCAAAATAGTTTCAAAATCTATAATTTTATTATCTTTTATATAATTATTTCCACGTTGTAGATATCTTTGAAGTTGGTCTTTTTGAAAGTTGGCGTTTACTTTATTCTCAATCATTAACATAATAATCTGACCATTTTCATTTTTGAAGCTAACCTCTAAATCTGATTCTCCTGTTGAATCAGTTACAGACCTTTGTGCTTCGACATATGTCAAATTAAGTTCTTTAAATTTACTTTGTTTAAGAAAGAAAACTTGAAATTCTAAAGAGGACATAAACTCTTCAAGTAAAAGTAAGTCTATATCTCTTTCTGATACACCTGATATTTTCGTCACAATTCCTCCTGTGGATAACGGTCGAGTACAAAAATATGTTACCTGTCTTTGTAGTCTTTTAAGTTCTACAATGGTATCTAAATCTTTGAAGTTTTCAAAGATAAATGCGGCTAGGGTAACATATTTTTCTTGCTACAATTTGTTATATAATTTTTTCACAATCAACTTTTTCAACTGTATAGTTAAATAAAGGTTTATTATTGGTATCAAGGTAGTTAAATTCTGCAATGACACCTCTTTTAAGAATAAGGTATTGCCAAATAGGTTCATTACAGATATTTTGAGAATCAATTTTATACATAGCCTTAATTAATCCATTTCTGTCACTTTTCCAGAAATTATTAATATCTTTATGGGTTATCTTAATTTGTTTTTTTGCTATAATTCTGTTGCCAATACCAAACATATTAGTCATTGTCGTTAAATAGTCAATTCGTATAGGTAGACTTTTAGCAAACTCATTTGCCATTGATCTTGTTAATTCACTTGATGACATTTTATCAAATTCTTCATAATCAATAGCATCATTACTATTGATTCCTCCAAAAAGCAAATTTGTAATTACAAAAATGCTAATAATAATTTTTTTCATGTATATATTCCTTTTATATAACGGTCGAAGATAGCCGATAAATTGCCGTTAGGTAATTTATTGGTTACTCTGTTTTGTTATGTGTGTGCTTGCAGTGGAAATCTTTCAGGGTGCTCTATCATCTCTAAACTCAAATCTACATCTAAGTTTTCCCAGTATAAATGTCCTTCGCCAAAACTTTCTACTTTTGTAATATCATTGATAGTTTTATCTTTAAACCAAGGAAATTGTTCGTATGGCAGAAAGAGTTCTTTATCTCCTGCAAGTATCCATAGTCCATGATTTGATATATTAGTTACTTCTGCTTCCAAAATGTTCCTCCCATGCTTTAATAAAATCTTCATAGTGCTCTTCAATAATTTTTTCAACTTCATTGAGCTCTTTTCTTGTTAATTTGTAATTTTTTGCTAATTCTATTTGAGGGTCAAGCCAAAATTTTGCTTCACCATGCTGACATTGTATATGAATATGCTGTCTTAGTTCTTCTCTTGAAAAGAAGAAAAACCGATAACCTTTGATTTTTAATATTGTCGGCAAAGAGACTCCTTAAAATTTATTATTTAAGTTTAACATATTTTGCTAGTTGTACACCTTTACCAATCTCAGCTTGATAAGATATTCCTCTGTCAATGCCTGATAATTCGATATAGTCTTTATAGGAAGCCTTACAGCTTTTAATTTCATCTGCATATTTTACTCCAAATAATCTAATCATTGTTGGCTCATCATCTTTGTTTGTATCACACATTTTTCTTAATTCTATTGCTAATTCTTGCTTTGTCACTTGAGTTTCTTTGTATACATAACGGCGAAGCTGAGCCCCATTAATATGTATTTCAGAAAATTCGCTTGCGATTTTCTGGGATACATCTTGATGTGGGACTCCTGCCATTTGTTGTATGTAGCGTAGCGGAATACGACAAATGGTTGGTGACCCGTTTAAGGCTCAGCTTCGCCGTTGCACGTATCCGCTCCGCGGGTGCGTGCAACGGTCGAATAGAACCATAAATTTCCGCTAGGTAATTTATTGTGTTCCTATGTTTTGTTATCGCTGTGGGCTAAAAAAGCTTTATCATTAAAAGGTATAAATTCATTTGGCCAATTTGTAGAAAATCTACATAATAGTTTTAATTGAGATGGAGCATACAGATTTATTTTTTGAACACAAACATGAATATTTTCACCTGAATTTAATTTTAATAGCTCATTGAAATCATTAATGAAAAATGCAGGACAAAATCCTAGAATTTCAATTGGGTCATCTTCAGTTCGTAAAATTAAAGCATTACTGTCAGTTGTATTTTGAATATCTCTCATCACAAGTAATTTATCATCTTTTTTTAGTGAGTTGAGTCTATTAATATAATTTTCTGAGATATGACTAAGACCATGAGAGAAAAATAAGACTTCATATTTACCATCATTAGTTTTTTCTGGTAATGGAAATAACTGTAAATTATCAGTTGCTCTTATACCACCGCTTCTTGCTAGTTCTAATAAGTCATTAGTTTTATTATCTTTGATATCAAGCCAATCTAAATAATCCCCATACTCAGGTCTAGATTTAGCTAATAGTCTGTTTTTAAAGATAGGAAATAGACTATCAGATGTATATGTTTGTCTTAAATCTGTCATTTGACCAAGAGTTTGAAACTCTTTATCTTCAGCTCCTTTTGTATATTGAAAATAATACAAATCATTTTTATACTCTAGGGTGCCAACAGGTGTCCAACTTCTAGTTTTTGGATTTCTCCATGCTAAAAATAGTTTAGTCATTTTTAGTAAGTTCCTTTTTTATTTCTAATAATCTTTTTTTGTTTTCTGCTAGAATTTTCATTGCGAACTCTATTGAAGTTGTACGAATTAAGTGCTTTGGAATTTTATTAAATACTTTTTTAATATCATCTAAATTCAATATTTCTAATCTATCTAACCAATATAGAGCAATTTTTTCATTTCCCTCTATACATATTTTGAAAGCTTCTATCGTCTTTAACTTTTTAGTTTTGTTATAAAAAGGTGTTTTTGCTTTTAGTACAAAACTTTTCACTTGATATCGTTCATCTTTTGAACTCAATCTTTCTTTTTTAGTTTCTTCATTTTCTCTACATCCTAATCCTGAAGCGTGGTCATATGTTGGAGAAAGATATATACTTTTTTCTCCAGCAATCCATCCCCAATTTTCATGATGTCTATCAGCATTAGAAATTAAACAATCCAGTAGTATATAACTTATAAAAAGGTCTAGAGCAGTATTTAGATTTAAATTTTTATAACCAATAGGCAGTTTTACAAGCTTGTGCTTCATAAGAACCATTATAAGTTTTAGCTGATATTCTCTAACCTTATATTTTCCTTCAACTGGATACTCCCCAAGTGGCAGTTTCTCATGTACTTTAGCCAATAGTTCATTACCATGAACTAATCTATATGAACTAGGAACAAAGTTTTTACTGATTGTTCCTTCTTTATCTTGCCAAGTAGCAAATTGATAATTTGCATGAGGAATATTTAACAGTTTACAAATTTCAGCAACAACTACCTCTACCCAATTTTCACCAGTATTATCTCGTCCAATTTTAAATAAATATTTATAATTATCAGAATCATTAGTAAACCAAAATTTTCTTTTTGTACCTAACGGTTCTAATGCTTCATATTTATAGCTTGGAATATCAGTGACAGTGAATTTTTTCATTTCGTATTTTATCTAAATATATGGAAATAAGATGAATGTTGTTTATAAATTTAATAATTGCGATAACGGTTGAAGATAGCCAATAAATTTCCGTTAGGTAATTTATTGGCTACTCTGTTTTGTTAAAAGTTTTTATATTTTTGATTTGATTTAGTAAAAAGAAACCTCAAACAATCGAGAATTGTAAATATCAAGCAAATAATCTAAATTTGTAACAATAACTAAACTTAAAAATCCAATGATTGTACATAGGTTTCCTATCATAGCTACCTCCTCTCGAATGTTAGTAATTGAATGAAGTCCCCGATAATATTCTTACTTTTCAACCTTACGATTGAATGAGGCAGGACACAGTATTTTACTATAATATTTTATAATTTAATCTTTAAGTAAATCAAGTAACTGATAAGCAGTAATAATTCTTGAATTTAATTTAGGTTCTAATGATTCTAATTTCAATTTACATTCATCTATGTTTAAATGAGAAAGTATAATTCTTATTGTTAATGAATTCAATTTACCATTTTTTAAATGAAGAACTCGATAATTATGAAGTTTAGGATGAAATCGAAATGTATTAAATAGTCAGTCCTGAAAAACCAACTTTTGCAATACTGTCATAAAATAATTGCACTTATTATTTAGCAAACAGATTTTTCATCAAGAATAAATATTGAAGTAGCAGTATGCTTTTTTGTATTTCTTCCA
>JALSKR010000028.1 GCA_026988735.1 Sulfurimonas sp. | reverse complement strand
AAAAAGAAGAATTACGAGTATAATAATTAGGGTGAGAATGAGCGTTGTTTTTTTCATATAAATACCTGCTTTTTTATGGAACAGACATTATATACTAATAGAGTTAATTTATTTTAATGTGTACTTTACAAAAAGGAGATAAAAAAAGATTTTACCAATGCAAAAGCATTGATAAAAGTTCCAAACGAATTAACGCTTAGAGAATTGACGAGAACGACGAGCTTTACGCTTACCTGGTTTCTTACGTTCAACAACACGTGAATCACGAGTCATCATACCCTCAGGTTTCAGCATTGCTTTTAATTCTGGATTGTATGCTACCAAAGCACGAGAAATTCCGTGGCGAAGCGCATCTGCCTGACCACCGAAACCACCACCTAAAGTAGTAGCAACGATGTCAACATTTGTTTCTTGTTTTGTTACAACAAGTGGTTGTTTTACACGAAGTTTTTTCGCTTCAAGTCCACCTAACCATGCGTCTATTGAAAGACCGTTGATAGTGATTTTACCAGTTCCTGGAGTTAACCATACTTTTGCTATAGACGCTTTACGACGACCTGTTGCATATATTTTGTTTGCCATATAATCAGTCCTTATTTAGCAATTTGTGCAGTGTGAGGATGTTCAGCACCTGCATAAATTTTTAGTTTTTTCAGCATTTTAGCACCAAGCTTAGTTTTAGGAAGCATACCGCGAGTTGCCAATTTGTATAGTTTCTCAGGGTTCTTTGCTAAAAGCTCAGTCATCTTAACGCTCTTTGTGCTACCGAAGTAACCAGAGTGAGAAAAATACTCTTTGTTTGCTATTTTTCCAAGACCGTTAAATTTTGCCTTAGAAGCATTAATGATAACTACATAGTCACCACAGTCGATATTAGGTGTAAAACACGGTTTGTTTTTACCACGAAGTATAGTAGCTACTTCTGTGATCATACGACCAAATGTTTTACCCTCAGCATCAATCAAAACCCATTTTTGATCGATTTGTTCAGGAGTTGCAATTTTTGTAAATTTCATTCTCGAACCCTTCAAGTAGTTTTATTTGATGGAAGTATAGCCGCATAAACTTAGAAACAGCTGAATTTAAGTAGCTTATAAGCTTTGTTCATTTGGGTTTCTCTGCTATAATCCTGTAATGAAAAATTATCTTATTCTACTCTTGTTTTCATTTACAACTGTTGTTGCAGGTACTATAAACGTTGCCACTGCCGCAAATGTAAGCTATGCCATTCATGAGTTTATCACAGAGTTTCACAAACAATACCCCGACACAAAGGTACAAATCACCCTCGGCAGCAGCGGCAAACTCACAGCCCAAATTCAAAATGGCGCGCCTTATGATATTTTTATGTCTGCAAATATGAAATATCCGGATGCTTTGTATAAAAATGCTCTTGCAATCACAAAACCTCTCGTTTATGCAAAAGGCGCTCTTGCGATGCTAAGTATCAGACCAAGAGATTTTGACAAGGGTATCTCTATCGTTACAGATAAAAATATCAGAAGAATTGCCATTGCAAATCCAAAGACTGCACCCTATGGAAAAGCAGCCCTAGAAGCACTCAAAAACGCAAAACTTTATACAAAAGTAAAACATAAACTTATTTATGCAGAATCTGCTTCTCAAGCCGTAGCTTACAGCGTTACGGCAACTGATCTGGGCTTTATTGCAAAATCTGCACTCTTTTCGCCAAAGATGCAACGCTATACAAAAGGGGTCAATTTTGCAGAGGTAAATCCAGAACTCTACACACCAATTTCCCAAGGGATTGTTCTGCTCAAACATGCAAAAAAGAGTGCAGATGCAAAAGCCTTTTATAACTTTATACTCTCAAAAAAAGCAAAAGCAATTTTTACAGCATACGGATACAAAACGCCATGAGTCACATCACAGCAGAAGTTCAAGAGATTCAAAGTGTGCAAAACCTCAACATAATCAGCTTTACATGTAACAATGCAGTGCTAAAAATGATGAGTCTCGATCTCAATGAGACAATCAAAAAAGGCTCCGAGGTTATGCTTACATGTAAACCTACAGCCATTGCCATCGGGAAAAATATACAAGGGCAACTCAGCTATGCAAACCAGTTGCATGTAAAGATACGCTCTTTGGAAACAGGAGAACTTTTATCTGTCTTGCAATTGGAGTTTGGAGAGTTTGTTCTAGAGTCTATCATCACAACAGATTCACAAAAAAGAATGCAACTCAAAGAGGGCGAAGAGGTCATTGCACTTATAAAATCAAGTGATCTTTCAATCGCCAAGATACTCTCATGAAGGTACTCTTATGAACTATGAACCTTTTGTCATATCCTTTAAACTGGCGGCTTTAACGGCATTCATACTTTTTTGTATTGCCCTGCCTCTGTCTTGGTATCTCTCACAAACCAAATCACGAATCAAACCTTTTTTAGAAGCACTTACTGCTTTGCCTATTGTCCTGCCTCCTTCTGTTTTAGGCTTTTATCTGCTCTGGGCACTCTCTTACAATTCGCCAATCGGTCACTTTTTTGAAGAGACTTTTGGTGTAAAACTTGTCTTTTCTTTTACAGGTCTTGTGGTGGCAAGCTGTTTTTACTCTCTGCCTTTTATGGTACAACCTCTGCAAAACGGTTTTGAGAGTATCAACAAAAATATGCTTGAGGCAAGTTACATTGCCGGAAAAAGCAAACTCCAAACCATATTTTTTGTAGCCCTGCCAAATATGAAACCCGCCGTTCTTACAGCACTCATCGTCACCTTTGCCCACACCGTCGGAGAGTTTGGCGTTGTACTTATGGTAGGCGGGAGTATTCCGGGTGAGACAAAAGTTGCCTCTGTTGCTATTTATGAAATGGTGGAGAATATGGACTACACTGCAGCACACATCTACAGTGCCATCATGGTCGGTCTCTCTTTTGTCGTGCTTTTAAGCGTCTATATTTTTAATGCCAGACAAAACAGAAGGTTTGGATTATGATAGAACTTGCCATCAATAAAATGCTTCACGGTGCACAGGGTGCTATGCCTTTACATGTAAACCTCAACATTGAAGAGGGTGAATTTGTAGCACTCAGCGGGAAAAGCGGCAGTGGAAAGACAACCCTGCTTCGCATACTCGCAGGACTTGAAGAGGCAGAGGGAGAGATAAAAGTAGATAACAAATTTTGGCTGAAAAATACAAAATCACTTCCGGTGCAAAAAAGAGAAATCGGTTTTGTTTTTCAGGACTATGCACTTTTTGAAAATATGTCCGTAGAGAAAAATCTTTTATTTGTCAGTAATGACAAAGCATTGGCAGAGAAACTCTTAGAACTCACAGAACTTACAGAGCTCAAAAACAGATATCCAAACAGTCTCAGTGGTGGACAGAAACAAAGAGTAAGCATCTGCCGTGCATTAATGAAAAGACCGAAAATTCTCCTGCTTGATGAGCCACTTTCAGCCCTTGACCCTGCCATGCGTACAACACTGCAAAATGAACTGCTAATGTTGCATAAAGAGTTTGGCACTACTACCATTATGGTAAGTCATGATCCGAGTGAAATCTACCGGCTTGCAAATCGTGTCATCGTTTTGCAAAACGGACAAATCATCAACGACGGTTCACCAAAAGAGATACTCCTAAAGACACAGGGCAGTCAAAAGTTCTCTTTTGAGGGAGAACTCTTAGAGATAAAAAAAATAGATGTTATCTACATCGCCACTGTTGCCATAGGCCAACAGCTTGTCGAGGTTGTTATCAGCTCCAAAGAAGCCAAAAATCTCCAAATCGGGCAAAGTATCAGACTCAGTACAAAAGCTTTTACTCCGATTGTCACACAAAACTAGAATTTTTTGCAATGCCGGCTTTGCGTCTTTGAAGTCTGAGACCTGGATTTCATGAAAAACTAAAGCTTTTTGTTGACTTAACAATATTCACCCCAATCCACTAAAAACTAATACCTAAAAGAGGAGCGATAATTGCTTTAAGCTTCTAAAAGAAGTAAAGTGATAAAAGATGGCAATAAAAGCAAGAGATAAATTAGCAAAGAAGCGTTCTAGA
>JALSKR010000027.1 GCA_026988735.1 Sulfurimonas sp. | reverse complement strand
ACATCTTCATAGCTCTCACCCGTCTCTACATCTTTCATGGTTTCTAGTGTTATTTCGTTTGGTATCTTTTTATCTCTTGAAGTTTGATGTAAAATATCTCTTCTAATTTTTCATTGAGTCTAAGTCCATTTCTTTTGACTAACTCAAAATAATAATGCACCTCATCAAAACTGATAAAGTTTTGTCTGTAGTTTTCAATGAGGATACCCAGTACACCTACAATACTCACACCTTGACTAAGCGCTACCTGTCTACCCTTCTTCTCATCTATGATGAGTTTTAATCCTAGTTCTAAAGCCAGAGAAATAGCTTCTGTCTCACCTTTGTCTATTTTGAACTTTTCAATATTCTCTAAAATAGCATAGTCGGAAACTTTTTTGATTGAAATTTTATCAAATTTATCTATTCTGTATTTTACAATATCGTCTTTGATAATTAACTCATCGTGTACTGCTTTGGGGATGTAGATAGTTTCAAAAAGATTATCGAGTAAAACGAGAATATCAGATTTAGCAAAGGTGATAAGTGCTGTGGTATCGGAGATGATAATTTGCATAGTTTATGCGTTAAAGGCGTTAAATTCTTGCTCTAAATACGCTTCATTTATAGTAATAAAAGGTATATTGTATTTTTCCAGTAATCCCATCACTTCAAATTTGCTAACATCTAAGATTTTTGCAACTTGACCTATAGATAAATCACCCTCTTCATATGCTTTGAGTAAATTATACTCTTGTTGTTGGGCTTTGCTGTCTGTTTTAAAAAGGTCTTTTACTGCATTAAAAAACTTTGTACTATCATTGTGAAACTTTGTTTCTAGTATCGTCATTATGTATGCATCATGCGTTGGTAAATTAGGCATCATAACTCCATTTTTTATAATCTATCTCTAGTATATCAAATTTTTACAAATAATCAAATGTGGATTATTTGCTTAACTTTTCTAAAGTAACATCTTCATAGTTCTCACCTGTCTCTACATCTTTCATGGCTTCTAGCGTTATGTCGTTGGGTATCTTTTTATCTTCTTCTTTGAGATTGTCTTTTGATTTTTTTGCTTCCATTTGTTCTTCTTTTTTGCTTAATTTGGCACAGTGTTTGTGTTTTGTAAAGAGCAAAAAATATCTTAAATATTATTTACCAGATTTTCTCCTATTACACTCTCTACACAACATTTGACAGTTTTCTTCATTCGTTTTACCTCCCTCATGCCATGGTGTAATATGGTCTGCTTCCATTGTACTTAATTCAAAGTGTTCTTTACACTCTATGCAAATTCCTTTTTGTTTTTCATACACTTTTTGTTTAATTGATTCTGTAAAAGCTCTAATAGAAAGATATTTTTCTTTTCTCGTTAAAACATACGGGTAAATTCCACTTTTCTTAGAAACATCATCATCCGATATAAGTTTGGCTATCTCTTCCTCTATAGCTTTAGTATCATGCACCTCATCTTTAAATTCATTATAAAGCATACCCCAATCTACGCCCCTCATAAACTTTGTTCTCTTTGTTGTAAATGTCGCTTCTATCCAAGAGATAACATCTTGAAAATATCTCCATAAAGCACTTGCATTTTGGTCATGTTGGTGCTGTGCCATGTATTCTTCAATATTATTGTTGCTTATCCACTTAAGAGCTGTTTGTAAATACTCTTGTCTAATGGGTGAGCCATTTAAATAGTCGCTACCAATACCATAGGCAGGGCAATTACTTTTACTAAAATACCTCTTTACATCACTCACCCACGAGCCTGAATAGACTGCATTTCGCAACTCTTGCTCTGTGAGTTTTTCTCCTGCGATGTTTATGGTTTTAAACCATTCAAGTTTTTCACTATCTGTACCACTACACAGATAGACCATGAGTTTATAGTTTAATATCTGCTCTTTCTCATCTTCTTGTAAATTATGAAAATATCTTCCATTAAAAGAGAAGTCACCCTCTACATATTGTGAGATAGAAATGGTTCGTTGCTGTCCATCTATCACTTCAAAGTTTCCATCTTCTCGCACAGCCCAATACAAGATATTGAGTGGGAAATTTTGTATAACAGTATTGATGACTGCATCTCTTTGTTTATCTTTGTAGATAAACTCTCTTTGATAAGGAGGTCGAATATCTAACTTTCCACCAAAGCCTTTTACCCCTGCTTCTTCATTGTCTTCATATCCATCTGTTAGTTCTCGTATTGTGATTTCTTTGAGTTCTATGTTCACTTTATTACCTTTTTGTTTTTAACAAGTAGTCGTGCATACATTCTTTTTCCATCCATGTACCCTCTATCAATTTTTCCATTCCAAATTGGATTTATAATTTCTGGAAGCAACCCCTCTCGTACCTCATAATCCGAACCTATTAGCTCAAACTGTTCAGGATTATATTTGTCGATAAAAGTAATAGGAACACCCATAACTCCTTCATAATCCATAGGTATATCTTTGGTTTTCGATATATTTATAGCATTGTAATTATCATATTTAGGATATTCTTTTGAAGTATATTTTTTGTAAAGTATTAGTTCTTCATGTCGTTTTGAAATATTCAAATTTGTAAACCAAACCACACCTGAAACTCTAATCATACCTTCTACTCTATCATTAGCTGTTGCATAATCTTCATAGTGCCTATTTATGAAATGTGCCGCACCTCCTTTGAATCCATATCCTAGCCACATTTTATTCTCTTTAATAAGCTTAAATGTTTCTTTATAAGATATAGCATTTTGATGCCCCACAATTACAAACTTTTTATTATACTCCATAAGTTGTGCCACATACTCTCTAAAAAGTGAAAATGGTGGATTTGTCACCACAATATCTGCTTGTTTAAAAGCTCAATACTCTCTTCACTTCTAAAGTCACCATCTCCCATTAATGCCTTGATGCCTATCTCTTCAATATCAGGAACATTATTTCCATTTTTATCTCCTGTATATTCCAAATATATTGCTTCTTCTGAATCATTTTGACTAAATAAGTTCATGTCTTTATTTTTATAGCAAGTAGTAATGAGTTTTTTAAGTCCTAATTTTTCAAAGTTATATGAAAAATAATGAAAGAAATTACTCACTCTAGGGTCATCACAATTACAATAGACAACTTTGCCTTTAAAATGTTTTTTGTAGTGTTTTAATTCTCGTTCTATATCAGAAAGTTGAGTATAGAACTCATCTTTCTTATTTTTCTTTGCTTGGGTGAGATTTTTATTTTGAGACTTGGTTGCCATATTTCCCCATTTATTAGTTTTAATGGGAACATATTACCTATTATTTATTTTAAAGGGGATTATTTACCCCTTTTTTGAATTAAAATTGGAACTATTGCCTTGTTTTTCCAACTTATATTTTTATGTACCTTTATACTTAAAAAGGCAATATTTTGACAAAAAGAGATAAGGCTATCTATTTGGATATTGATGTAAAAACTTTAAGAAATTGGCAGAAGAACAAACCTAATCTATACAAGATAGTTATGCTAGGTTTTGCATTTGAAGAGGTAGTCAAAAAGTCTAAAGAGAATTATGAGGAGTTAGAGAAATTAGCTGAAGAACTTGAAAAGTAAGTATGATTTTAAGACTTTAATACATCAAATAAAAACGCGTGAAAGATAGGTGCAAATAAGCACGCTATTGATGATTTCTGGTGGAGAATATCGGGATCGAACCGACGACCTCTTCGCTGCCAGCGAAGCGCTCTCCCAGCTGAGCTAATTCCCCTGAGATTTTGTAGAAAAGTATTTTATCATAAGGCAGGTAAGACCTACCTCATACCTTACGATAGCTGAACTAGTAGAAGCTATGAACGTTCTGTAATTTCTAGTAGGTGGTAACCAAACTGTGTTTGCACAGGACCATGTACCACACCTACCTCATCGTTAAAGACTACTTTGTCAAACTCAGGAACCATTTGTCCTTGACCAAAGCTCCCTAACGCTCCACCGTCTTTACCAGATGGACATGTTGAGTTGTCTTTTGCTGCTTGTTCAAATGTGATTTCACCTGCGTTTATTTTTTCTTTTAACTCTTTACAAAGTGTTTCATCACTTACCAGTATATGTCTTGCTGATG
>JALSKR010000026.1 GCA_026988735.1 Sulfurimonas sp. | reverse complement strand
TGCAAAACAATCCGCTTTGGCTTGAGCATGATGCAAATTACAGAACAAAAAAAGCAGACCCGGGCAAAAAATTTATGCAAAAGGTAAGAGAAGGCGTAAAAAACCTCAATCTCAGAGGCGCTGATGAATAGCGGTTTTTCCTCTTTAGACTGGTTTGTCTTTGGCGCATACTTTTTAGTCCTTGCCATCAGTTCCTACCTCTTTTCGCAGTTTAAAATTAACTCTTCAAGAGACTATTTTGTCAGCTCAAACACTATGCCGATGCTCGCTGTTGCCGTCTCCATCGTTGCCACATCCCAGTCAGCCGCAACCTTTTTGGGTGTTCCGGAATTTTCTTATGTGCATGATTTTACGTTTATAGGTTTCTATTTTTCTGCGCTTGTGGCAGTGGTATTTATCAGCATCGTTTTTGTTCCAAAGTTTTACAAATACAGGGTCGTTACCGTCTATGAACTGCTTCAAACACGCTATGGAGAGCGTGCAAAAAAACAGGCCGGATTGATGTTTCTACTCGGTCGTATCATGGCAAGCGGAGCCAGACTCTACATCGGTGCGCTCGCTGTAAGTATGATACTTTTTTTAGACATTGGTTTTTTTCATATGCTTGTTGCTATCACTCTACTACTCACTGGAGCCTTGGCATACACCTATTTTGGCGGAATAAAGTCCATAATATTCAGTGATGTTATTCAAGCCCTTACCTATGTCGGTGCCGGTATTTTGGTTTTTTGGTATCTGTATCTCTCTTTGCACAATGTAGATATTTTAGCAATTTTACAAACACATAACAAGTTACATGTAATAGATACTTCACTTGATGGGAAGTTCAGTATTATGGCACTTTTTAGTGGCTGGCTGCTTTTAAACATAGCCGCTTTCGGACTTGATCAGGACATGACACAACGCGTACTCAGCTGTAAAAACAAAAATGAGGCTACCAAGTCTCTCATCCTCTCCATTGTTTTTACCATTCCTATCGTCTTACTTTTTTTGGGTATCGGCGCTTTGTTGTTTGTACATTACCAAACCGCACAGGTCAGCCAAAACTTTCATGGTGAAAGCATTACCATTTTTATGTACTACATCTTAAATGAAATGCCATCAGGTCTTCGCGGACTTGTAACAGTCGGAGCCATTGCAGCAGCACTCTCAAGCACAAATTCTGTTTTGGGGGCGATGGCATCGGTGGCAGTGGAAGATTTGTACCGACCGTGGAAGATGCAAAAAGAGCCAAAGACAGATGAAAAACACTTTTTAAAAGCCTCTCGAAATGCCGTACTAATTTTTGCCTTTATTCTCTTTGTAATGGCAGTTGTGAGTTATTTTTGGCAAAGAGAGAGTGAACTCTCCCTTGTCAGTTTTGCGCTTGGAGTCATGACCTTTGCCTATACCGGACTTTTAGGCGTCTTTTTTTCAGCGGTTTTCACCACACGGGGAAGTGCAAAAACAGTTCCTTTTGCCCTAATCGGAGGGTTTGTAACAGTTTTAGCCCTGCAGCCTTACATCTTTGGCATTCACATAGGCTTTGCCTGGCAAATGGTTTTAGGAACAGTTGTTTCCTTTTTGATTATGCAGGTACAAAAAAATGTTTGACTTATATATATAAATAATATATAATATTGTTATACAAATGCCTGACAAAAGGAGAAACTATGCATTCTTTATCAGAACTGCAAAAACAGCAAGTAGGACTTCGTCTTCCAAAATATTTGCTTGATGAAATAGATGAATTTACAAAAGAGTATTCATTGAATCGAACAGACATTATTGTAGAAGCTGTAAAATCTTATGTGCGTGAACAAAAAGCAAAAAAATATTATGACACATTTGATGCTTCTGCAAAAGAACTCAAACAGGTGCTTAGTACAGACACACACAACAAACAGCAATCTCTTGATGAATTGATCAATGAACTCCAACATCATTAGTCTTGACAATTTCTCACGAGAGGTAAAAAAACTTTTTAAAAAGTATAAAAAAATAACAGCCGACCTGCAGGAATTGCAAAAAATCCTGCAGCAAAATCCACAGGCAGGAATAGAACTCGGTCACAGCTGTTATAAAATCAGACTTGCTAACTCCTCAATACCGTCAGGCAAAAGTGGCGGTTTTCGTGTAATTTATTATTATCTAGATGCACAAAACAATATCTACCTTATGAGTATCTATTCCAAAACAGAACTTGAAAATATCAGTGATGAAAAAATAATTGCCATACTCAAAGAAAATGGGTTGTAAAGAAATGAATGAACACTACATCGGTGTTATGAGTGGGACAAGCCTTGACGGTATTGACATTGCCCTGTGTGAAATCAATGAAACAGAGTGCCGGCTTCTTGCCTCTTATGAGTACCCCTTTCCAAAGGAATTAAAAGAGGAAGTTTTTACTCTTATCTCTTCAAATATTACACTCAAACAGCTTGGCGAATGTAACACAAAGCTCGGGGTTCTCTTTGCGAACTGCATTAATGATTTTTTACAAAACAATGCTTTACATGTAAAGAACATTAAAGCCATTGGCCTGCATGGACAGACATTGTGGCATGAACCAGATTCCCCCTACCCTTTTTCTATGCAGCTTGGCAATGCCAACATAGTTGCAGCGCAAACAGGCATAACCACCGTAACAGATTTTAGAGGCAAGGACATAGCAAACGGCGGACAGGGCGCACCTTTTGCTCCTGCTTTTCATCAGTTTTTATTTGCCGATACAAAAGAGAAAACAGCACTGGTAAATATCGGCGGTATGGCAAACATCTCTTTTCTTTTTGGTAATTTTGGCGGTTGGGATGTCGGTTGCGGTAATGTGTTGATGGATTTTTGGATGCAAAAAACACAGGCTCAAAACTATGACGCAGAGGGAATATTTGCAAAAAGCAGTGAGCCGGATGAAACACTCCTTGCACAGATGCTTACTGATGAGTATTTTGACAAAAAACCGCCAAAAAGTACCGGCAGAGAGTATTTTAACAAGAACTGGCTCGAAAAACAGCTGCAGGGTTTTGAGCATCTTAATGATGCAAAAATCCAAAGAACTCTCTTGGAACTCACCGCAACATCCATTGCCAATGATGTCAATGCCACAAAGGCAACACAGCTGATAGTCTGTGGCGGCGGGACAAAAAACAGTTTTTTAATGCAAAGACTTACTGAGCTTTGCCGTGCCAAGGTTCTGCCGAGTGATGCACTTGGCATCAGCAGTGATTTTTTAGAAGCAATGGCATTTGCCTGGTTTGCAAAAAAACGCATCCATCAAGAACCCCTCCCTCTCAAAAAAACTACAGGTGCACAAAAAGATTCCATCGCAGGAGCACTCTATGAAGCAAATTAAAGAGTGGCTTGCAACTACACCCTATAAAAATTATGAGCTCACTATTGCCTCTGCTGATGCAAGTTTTCGCAAATATTACAGACTGACAAAGGTAAATGAGAGTGTTATAGTAATGGATGCTTCTTTAGAAAAAGAGTCACTCAAACCTTTTTTAGATGTCACCTCTTTGCTCTTGCATGCTAAGGTAAAAGCTCCCCGGATTTTGATGCAAGAGCTCTCACTCGGATACCTGATTTTAGAAGATTTCGGTGATACAAATCTTCTTGATGTTTTAACGCAAGAGAATTTCAAAGAACTCTATGAAAAAGCAATAGAGCAAATTATAAAAATGCAAAATGCCGATACAGCGAACCTGCCGCTGTATGATAAAGCATTTTTACACAAAGAGATGGATTTGATGCAGGAGTGGTTTTTGGAGAAAAAACTAGGCTTACATGTAACGCAAGAAGCACAAAAGCTTATAGATTCCACACTTGATGTGATTTGTGAAGTTGTTTTATCCCAACCGCAAAATGTTTTCGTACACAGGGATTTTCACTCGCGAAATATTATGCTCACACCGCAAAATGAGCTTGGCATTATAGATTATCAGGATGCGATGAGCGGGGCACTCACTTATGATTTGGTTTCATTGTTAAAAGACTGCTATATTGCTTTTGAGCGTAAAGATATAGAGACATTGGCACTGCTGTTTGCGCGAAAAAAAAGCTTACATGTAAAGGATGCACTCTTTTTAAAGTGGTTTGATTTTATGGGTC
>JALSKR010000025.1 GCA_026988735.1 Sulfurimonas sp. | reverse complement strand
TAAGAATTTTTGAAGCTATATACATCCCAATTGCTGCGGATAGTATCGTAAAAACCACTGCATATAAAAAGGCAAACAGTCCTACAGTATCCATTGAGTGCGGCAAATAGGGCTTAAATATTTCAGCGGTTTTACTCCAAATCATCTCTTTTGCGGCATTGCTTCTGCCGATACCATGATGAAAAGCCATTGCAATAGGTATGGATGCAAGTATAAGCAGATATGCCCAGACTTCCGCTTTTAATATTTTGAATTTTTTAAATAGCGATGATGACGGCTTTTTGAATTTGAAGCTTATTGACTCACATGCATTGGTGCACTCCATGCACAATGTACAATCCTCCATAGAGTTCTTTTTGTCAAATGTAAATGGTTTTAGACTATAAGGACAGGCTTTTGCGCAATCAAATGTTCTGCATTCGCTGCAAGCACTTTTGTAACTTCCAAGCCATGTAAATGACAACTTTGAAAATGCTCTTGTAACCGTGCCTATGGGGCAGATATATTTGCAATAACTCATATCCTTATAGATAAAGTAGAGTGCAAAAGAGAGTAAAGTCATTATGCTAAACAGAAGAGCCGTGCCTACGGGTGTTCTATAGACTCCCGGAAATATGTAGTAAACTCCCCACCAGCCCAAAACTAAGAGACCAAGACCTATAAAGCGATTTTGCATCCATTTTGGCACTCTTTTTTTAAGGCCAATTTTTGTTATATATTTTCCCATAAAGCCATGAGGACAAATACCGCAAAAAATTCTACCAAATGTCGGAAGAGTTGTCACCATAAAAAGAGACCAAAATATACCCCAAAACAGTGCAGGAGTAAAGAGATTGTTTTTTGAACGGTCAATAAAGCCTAAGAATAAGGCATAAAAAAAGAGGACTGTTACGGTCACCCTTAAAACAAAAAGAAATTTTTGGTTTTTAAATAAAAAACCCAATATCGGTCTGCTAAATATATCATTTTTGTCTCTTTTGATAAAATCAACCACCACACCTCCTTTAAAAAGTTATATTTCCCGTTAAAATTCTGATACCAAAAAATATCAAAAAGAGTGCCATTGCTCTTTCTATGTGCTGCTTGTATTTTTTAAACTGTTGAATCGTCCCTGAAATAATTTTTGAAAAAACCACTCCATATATAAACATAGAAAATAAAATTGCACCCATACCGAAACATAAACCGCTTATAATAGCTTCTAAAAGAGTATCCGAGTTTATAGTTACTCCTATAAGCGTTAGTAATGGAGCGCAGGGGTTGACAGCCATCAGTGCCCCTATTGCAAAAAATCCGAAAACCCCTCTATCTTTTATAAAAAATTTACTATTTTTGCAACTACTGTTTTTTTTAAAGCTTTTATAAAAGATATAGATACCAATTAAGATGGTAACAGATCCAAGTGTGGTGTTTATGATAACCCTGTCATCTAAAACCTTTTTAATCCAAAAAGAACTCGAAAACGCGATAGCAGACAGCAAGGAGTAACTAAATACTCTACCAAGACTAAAAGGCACTATAACCAAAAACCCCTCCTTGGTATTGTCTGAGTTGCCAACAAGCAAGGGTATTAAAAACGGCATACATGAAAACATGCATGCCGTTGCACCATAGGATAAACCTATGATAAACAGATAGAGATATGAAGATATATTAGTCATATATTGTCTTAAAATTTATATTTAAAACCTATATAGTAAACTCTTCCCGGATCAACTGTAATGCTTGCATCTTCCGCATCCAATACACCGTCATTATTTCTATCACTGAAAAGATAAACTGTTCTATAGTATTGTTTATCAAAGACATTATCAACTCTTGCGAAAACTTCCAGACTACCTTTTTTGATTTTTGTATTGTATGTTACTTTTAGATTTGCATAGCCATATGAAGACATTTTTACAAAGTTTGTTTCATCGGCATAGTAACTTGACTGCCAGTAGTAAGATGGGATTAGTGTCCACTTTGGAGCTACTTTGAAATATGTCATAAGATTTATCTTATGATGAGGTGTTCTTGGAAGCTGATTACCGTTTATATCATATGTCTCATCACCTGTTGCTCTGTATGTAGGAGCCAAGTCAACAGTAAAAGGTTTGTGAGATGTGTAGTATGCATTGAGATAGGTATACGCCAGGTCAAATGCCGCTTTTTTATTTCTGTCACTTTTTATGCTTAACTCAAAGCCCCTGTTTCTTGCATCGCCTATATTGTCATAGTATGTGTTTGCACCGTTTGAATAGTATGTTCCTCCTATTCTTCCTATAATATCCTTGGTGTCTATTTGATATACGGAAGCTTCATAGGATATTCTTGTATCAACAACGGATTTTGTTCCTCTTAGACCTATTTCATAAGTCAAGGTTGTTTCTGTTTTTAAGTCAGTGTTGTTTTGGGAGTATCTGTCGGGGTCAAAGTCATGAGCATATATATCTTCGGTTCTTGGGTTTCTAAAACCGGTTGATATGTTTGCGTACAGTGTGGTATTGTTATTGATATCGTATGTGCTACCAACTCTGTATGAGAAGTTTGTAAAACTCTTTTCTCTTGAGATAGAGCTATCGCTCCAGACAGTTCCGTTGTAATCATGTGCATTTACATCGTAGTCATATTTTGTGTAGTCGAGCCTAGCATTAAAAACAGCTGTAAGTTTTGTATTTATTTTATATTTGGCTTCAGTATAAATAGCTGAATTTTTCTCTTTTGAGATTGATTCGGATGATTCTCCTTCATAGTATGTACCTCTATATGGGATTGTATAGGTATCAAGTTTAACCCAGCTATCATCTAACTTTCTCTCTCCCAAGTCCAAACCAAACATATACGCAAGAGATCCTTTTTCCGCTCTGTATTCACTCTTTAAACCATACTGTTTAATATTTTCATTGTTGTCACTTGTATAAGTATCATCATTGCCATCTCCATTTAAATCCTGCGGAGATGATAAGAAGTTGTAAAGATCTTCATAGTAGTAAGTATTTACCTTTAGATTTCCACCATTTTCAAAATCTTTGCTGTATGTGATGAAATATTTATCTATATCAGAGTAGTAGTCACTGTTCCATGCCCAGTCTCCGTCTTCACCTTTTGGATTTGTTTCGGCTTCTGTTACTCCTGTTACGCTTCCTCTTGAACTCTCATCATACTTTCTTGTTATACTGACACCAAGAGTAATATCACTCATGTCATCTATATAATACTGTAGCTTGCCATTTGCGGACTTGGTATAGTTGCTGCTTTGATACCAGTATCCATGTGTTCCGTTGTAGTTTGCATTTATATTGAACGAATACTTATCTGATCCATGCATGATGGATGCTACAAGATCTTTATATGCGTAGCTTCCATATTCGGCTTTTATGCTTTTTTCATCTTTGTTTTTAGCTTTTTTGGTTGTTATGATAACAGCTCCAGCTAGCGCATTTCTTCCATATAAGTAGCTTGCTCCGCCTTTTATAACTTTTATAGACTCTATGTCATCAAGGTTAAATTTAACTTTTCCTCCGTTTTGAAGTACAGGAACACCATCTATAACTACAGCAACACCTGTATCTTCCCACATAAACTCCTGTTGAGCAACACCTCTTATGTGTATCTCAACGACATTGCTTCTGACATCTGCAGTAATACCTGGAACAGTGTTTAAAACCTGATTTATATTTTTAGGGTCAACTGTTTCTATGGTCTTCTCATCTATAACATTAACTGTAGAAACCTCTGTCTTTTGATCAGTTCCAAGATCTGTTATAGTAGAAGATTCTACATTTATAGTCCCCAGGTCAGCCGCACTTAATCCCATGGATAACAGACAAGCCAAAGAGAGATAAAATTTCTTATACATTTACTAATCCTTCTAAATAAAAAGTAAACGAAAGGTTAGCAAAGATCTATTAAATATCTGTTAATTTTTTGATACCGCTTCTAATTTTGTGTAAATCAAAAAATATTAAAATACACTATCAGAATTAGGAGAGAAGAAAATGCAAACAATTTCAAAAAAAGATGTATTGGAAAATGTAGATTTCAAAGAGCTAGCAAAAGAGTATAAAACAGGTGAAGATCTATCAAAATTAACTAAGCAGTTTATGAAAAAAATGATAGAGAGTATGCTTGAAGCAGAACTTGAAGAACATACTCAAAACAGTGGTGTTTCAAAGAATGGTGCCTATGACGCTCCATTCGGACACCCAACGCGTTTCATAT
>JALSKR010000024.1 GCA_026988735.1 Sulfurimonas sp. | reverse complement strand
ATATATTGGCAGAGATACCAAAAATGGATGCACCACAGGCACTTACTATGCTTGATATGGGCATGAGCAAAGATATGGCACAGATGAAAAATATGGATATGTCCAAGGGAAACTCTATGTCATCTTTAAAAAAGCCCATTCCCCTTACAAAACTGCCAATACGCTGGGATGTCGGTACAACAATGCGGGCGATGAACCCTCAATATAGACTCGATGACCCAGGTGTCGGTCTGCGAAACAACGGCAGAAAAGTATTGACCTATGCGGATTTACGCTCTTTACGCTCTACCAAAGAGGACAGATACCCGGACAGAGAGATAGTTTTGCACCTTACAGGAAATATGGAGCGTTACATGTGGTCTATCAACGGTATTCCCTATCATGAAGCGACACCGCTAGAGTTTCATTATGGCGAGCGTCTTCGCATTACCTATATAAATGATACCATGATGAATCATCCTATGCACTTGCATGGATTGTGGAGTGACTTAGAAACAGGAGATGAAAATCACCTTGTACGAAAACATACTATCATTTCACAACCGGGTTCAAAAATTAGTTTTCGAGTTACGGTGGATGCCAAAGGTGCATGGGCATATCACTGCCACTTGCTCTATCACATGACAGATATGTTTAGAAAAGTCGTGGTTGCATAAAGGATTTATGATGAAAAATATACTAATAAAACTAACACTTTTAACTACTTTGGCAACTGCTTCTTTTGCCGGTGGAGGCGGAGATATCTTACGTGCGAGTTTTACGGCTGACAATTTAGAGTATCAAACGAACAGTGAAAAAAATCTTTATTGGGACACCTATGGATACATTGGCTATGATCGCAACAAACTCTATTTTTACAGTGAGGGAGAAAAACCTGACGGTGGCGATGCAAGCAGTGAAAATCAACTTCTCTACTCCCGTGCTGTTGCTCCTTTTTGGGATGTGCAGTCCGGTATCAGTTATGATGTAGCAGGAACAAATAACAAAACATGGGGTGTTCTTGCCCTCTCCGGACTTGCTCCTTACTTTTTTGAAACACGGGCAGCCTTGCTTTTTAGTGACGATGGCAACCTCGGTCTGAGAATTGACATGGAGTATGAAGCACTCATCACCCAAAGACTCATTCTTACACCAAAGTTTACACTCGATGCCTACTCAAAAGATGCCCCGACTATGGGTTACGGTTCAGGTATCTCAAATCTTACTCTCGGCGCAAGACTACGATATGAGTTCAGAAGACAGTTCGCCCCCCTATGTCGGAGTAGAATGGGCAAAAAACTTCGGTCAGACAAATAGATACTCTCCGCTCAATGAAGCCTATGCAAGCTTTGGTCTGAGGTTTTGGTTTTAATTACACATTCATCACATCCATTACCAAAAATAGAAGAAAAAACAGATAAGTTTGCACTGAACTTTCAGGCAATGGGATCCGTTGACACACTTCCGGTGAGTGTTTTTCTCACCTATGGCGAGGCAAAACAAGGCACTATTTTTGCACAAACCCCTAACAAAGTAAAAGCAGCTACTATTATGGCTGAAATAGCACCTATCGCACGTATTCTTATGTTCTCGGCAGGGTACAGGGCAGCAGACAATGGTGCAGCTACAAATTCTACAGACAATGCACAACTTTTGGCTGTCAAATATTTTTACAAAGAAAATGTGCAATGTCAATTTGATTATGTTTTTAATCAAAATTCTCAAAAACGCAATGAGATATACTTTATATTACGTGCAGTTTTCTAACACTTTCTTTTCCTCCCAACGCTATGGACTTTTCTCTTTCATAGCGTTGCATCTTTTATAATACTCACAAACCCACCACAAACTCGCACTATACTTTTATAAATAAATTCTAAAAGGATAGAAGATGATTTACAAAACACAAACAAACACTCCTATTGAAACAGTCAAAGCAGAGATTCAAGACAAAGCAAAAGCATTAGGTTTTGGTGTATTGGGGTCTTATGATTTTCAGAATATTCTGCACAACAAAGGGTTTGAGCTTGACACTCCAATTACTGTGTATGAAATCTGCAATCCACCGGCTGCAAATATGGCACTCAACGCCATTCCTGATATTTCTGTGTATCTTCCCTGTAGAATATCAGTATATGAACAAAACGGCGTGACAGTTTTAGCGACAATCGGTATAGAAGATATACTCAATGCAGTAGATGTAGATGATGATTTCAAACAGCATATGGGCGAAATATTTAACAATCTGCGTACACTTATGGATACTCTTTAAAGGAGTCAATTATGTTTGAACATACAATGACAGGATGGGGGTTTACAATGGGCTTAGGATGGATTATACCGCTGCTTTTAATTTTTGCGCTTTTTTATTTTATTAATACTAACAACAGTGACAAAGAATCAGCACAGGATATTTTAGACAGAAAATATGCAAACGGCGAAATAGACGAAGAAGAGTACAAACGAAAAAAAGAGCTGCTAAAACACTGATTTGGAGGTGTATTATGAGTGAAAAGAAAACAGAAGAAAAAACAGAAGAAGAAAATATTTACTGCATTGATGATTCCTGTGAAATAGGAAATGTCTTTTACACCTGTCCTATGCACCCGGAGATTCATCAGGACCATCCGGGGAACTGTCCCAAGTGCGGCATGACTCTTGAAAAAGAAGTTGAGGCACTTCCGACAATTAAAACACAATACACCTGCCCTATGCATCCGGAAATTATCCGTGATGAACCGGGAGACTGCCCTATTTGCGGGATGCATCTTGAACCTATAACAGTACAGGCTGAAGAAAAAAATGAAGAGCTTGATGATATGAGCCGTCGCTTTTTGATAAGCACCATTTTGTCAATTCCTCTGTTTGCACTGGCTATGGTTCATGACATCACTCCACAGTATATTCCCTCCTGGCTGAGTGCACAATTAGTACAGTGGATTGAGTTTGTCCTTGCAACCCCAGTTGTACTGTGGGGTGGCTGGCCTTTTTATGTCAAAGGCTATCAGTCTGTAAAAACATGGAATTTAAATATGTTTACGCTTATCTCCATGGGTGTGGGAGCCGCCTATCTTTACAGTGTCGTGGCCCTCTTTTTACCTGAGATTTTTCCGCCGCTTATGCATACAGAAGAGGGTGTCGTACCTGTTTATTTTGAGGCAGCAGCCGTTATTACTACTCTTGTTCTTTTGGGGCAGGTACTGGAACTTCGGGCAAGAAGCAAAACAAATACAGCTATAAAAACCCTGCTTAACCTTGCTCCAAAACAGGCTCACAGAATTATAGATGAAGCGGGAAATGAGGAAGATGTAAATCTTGAACTTGTTCATGTAGGTGATAAACTCAGAGTCAAACCGGGAGAAAAAATCCCTGTTGACGGTGTTGTTATAGAAGGACAAAGCAATATTGACGAGTCTATGATAACAGGAGAGCCTGTACTTGTTCAAAAAACGGTAGGAGACACACTTATAGGTGCCACTATCAATAAAAACGGAACTATAGTGATGCAGGCAACAAAAGTAGGTTCAGATACTATGCTTGCCCAAATTGTACAAATGGTAGCCCAGGCACAACGCTCCCGTGCGCCGATTCAACAACTCGCCGATACGGTGTCAAGTTATTTTGTTCCGGCAGTTGTCATCTCTGCTGTTCTTGCCTTTATAGGCTGGTATATCTGGGGACCTTCTCCACAACTTGCCTATGCGGTTGTAGCAGCAGTCTCTGTACTCATTATCGCCTGTCCTTGTGCCTTGGGACTTGCAACACCAATCTCGATTATGGTAGCAACCGGCCGTGCGGCACTCAGCGGTATCCTGATCAAAGATGCAAAAACACTTGAAACTATGGAAAAAATAGATACCTTGGTCGTAGATAAAACCGGGACTCTTACTCTTGGAAAACCAAAAGTGACTGATTTTCTCACAGCTTCGGGTTATGATACAAAAGAGCTTATCAAATATGCTGCTTCATTGGAGCGGGCAAGTGAACACCCTCTCGCACAGTCTGTCATAGATTATGCAAAAGAGTTCAATATTTCACTTATGAATGTAGACAATTTTGAAGCGGTGCCAGGAAAAGGAGTCGTTGCCAAAATTGACGGTAAAAAAATAATTTTAGGCAGTGAAAAACTTTTGCAGGAAGAAAATATTTCCATAGAAGAGGTACAGGCAAAAGCAGATGCCATGCGTAATGATGCAAAAGGCATTATTTTTATGGCAATTGATGATAAATATT
>JALSKR010000023.1 GCA_026988735.1 Sulfurimonas sp. | reverse complement strand
AAATTAAATGGAGCGGGAAACGAGGTTCGAACTCGCGACCCCAACCTTGGCAAGGTTGTGCTCTACCACTGAGCTATTCCCGCAGTTTCAGTTTACAATTTGTAAGTGAGCCGGAATTATAGCTTGTTTTTTTTACTTTGTAAAGAGTTTTTAGTAAAAAATAGTAAAAAAGTGCTATAATCGCACTTATAAATTACTATATAGGGATTACCAGATGAGAAGTGATATAATCAAAAAGGGCTTTGATAAAGCTCCACACCGTTCATTGTTGCGTGCTACGGGTCTAAAAGATGAAGATTTTGACAAGCCTTTTATTGGGATTGCGAACTCTTATATTGATATTATTCCCGGACACTTTTTCTTGCATGAATATGGTGAAATAGTTAAAGAAGCCATTCGTGAAGCGGGAGGCGTGCCTTTTGTGTTTAACACGATTGGAGTAGATGACGGGATTGCTATGGGGCATGACGGAATGTTGTATTCGTTGCCGTCGCGTGAAATTATTGCCGATTCTATTGAGACGGTAATGAACGCACATAAGCTTGATGCGATGATCTGTATTCCCAACTGTGACAAGATTGTGCCGGGTATGATTATAGGAGCACTTCGCGTAAATGTTCCTACTATTTTTGTTTCAGGCGGGCCAATGGCAGCCGGACATAAAAAAGACGGCACGCCTATAGACCTTGCAACCGCATTTGAGGCAGTTGGCCAGCATGCTGAGGGAAATATGACAGATGAAGAGCTTTATGAGATAGAGTGTGAAGCCTGCCCAAGCGGAGGAAGCTGTTCTGGTATGTTTACAGCAAACTCTATGAACACGCTTTGTGAAGCAATGGGAATTGCGCTTCCTGGTAACGGAACAGTGCTTGCGATGACTCCTGAGCGAATTGCTATGGTAAAAAAAGCGGCAAAACGTATTGTTGAACTTGCAAAAATGGAAAATAACGAGAAGTATAATTTCAAAAATATTTTAAATGAAAAAGCAGTTCATAATGCCTTTGTGGTAGATATGGCAATGGGCGGAAGTTCAAACACAGTTCTTCATATGCTTGCGATTGCAAAAGAGGCTGATGTTGATTTTAAAATTGAAAACATTAATGCAATAGCTGAAAAAGTTTCTCATATTGCGAAAATCTCTCCATCATTAACAACTGTTCATATGAAAGATATTGATGATGCAGGCGGAGTGAATGCTGTAATTAAAGAGGTTTCTAACAGAGGAAACGATGTTTTACACCTTGATGCTCTGACCATAACAGGGGAGACTTTAGGTGAGCGAATCAAAGATGCCGAAATCAAAGATACAACTATCATCCATACAAACGAGAATGCCTACTCTCCTGTTGGTGGTCTTTCTATTCTTTTTGGAAATCTTGCAACAGAGGGTGCAGTTATTAAAGCTGCGGGTATTGTTGATTCTATGAGACACTTTAAAGGAACGGCAATCTGTTTTAATTCACAACAAGAAGCTATAGCTGGAATTATGGCACATAAAGTCAAACCTGGTAATGTTGTTGTGATTCGCTATGAGGGTCCAAAAGGCGGACCAGGTATGCAGGAGATGCTGGCACCAACTGCACTTATTCAAGGTATGGGGCTTGGTGAAACAGTAGCTCTTATTACTGACGGTCGTTTTTCGGGAGCTACTAAAGGTGCTTCTATCGGTCACGTTTCTCCAGAAGCTGCAGAGGGTGGACTTATTGCACTCATTGAAGATGGTGATGAGATAGAACTTGATGTTGATAAACATATTTTACAGTTAAATGTAGATGGTGAAGAGTTGGCAAGAAGAAAAGATCATTACGTGCCATATAAAAATGAAGTAAAATCAAAATGGTTGAAACGTTACCAGTTACTTGTTTCAAATGCATCAAACGGTGCTGTACTCAAAACAGAATTATAAGAAGGAAAACAGATTTTGAATGAAATTGCTATAAAAAAAGATGGTGAAATTATAGATACACAAACTGCAAAAGAGCGTGGGTTTGAAGGCGAACAAATCCATCTTGACAACTCTCCTGAAGCTTTGGAAGTTTTACGTCACTCTACAGCACACTTAATGGCTCAGGCTATCAAGTCACTCTATCCTGATGCTGAGTTTTACGTTGGACCTGTTGTTAAAGAGGGCTTTTACTATGACTTTAAAACATCGGCTGAAATCGGTGAGGCTGATTTAAAAAAGATTGAGAAACAGATGCTCTCTTTTGCAAAGAAAAAGTATCCGATAGAGAAGTATGAAATCTCTATGGAAGAGGCAAAAGAGAAGTTTAAAGATGACCACTTAAAACTTGAAGTTATGAAACGCATTCCGAGTGATACGGTAAGTATCTATAAGCAGGGCGAGTTTGAAGATTTATGCCGCGGACCGCACCTGCCAAATATCGGACTGATTCGTTACTTTAAACTGACAAAAATTTCCGGTGCATATCTTGGTGGTGACTCTAAAAATGAGATGCTTACACGTATATATGGTATAGCATTTGCGACAAAAGAAGCACTCAAAGAGCATATGACAATGTTAGCCGAGGCTGAAAAGCGTGACCACCGTAAGCTTGGGAATGAGATGAAACTCTTTACTTTCCGTGAAGAAGTCGGTGCCGGTTTTCCTATCTGGTTGCCTGCCGGTGGACGCCTTCGCGCAAGACTCGAATCACTACTTTTTAAAGCACACAGAAAACGCGGATATGAGCCTGTGCGTGGACCTGAAATGTTGCGTTCAGATTTATGGAAAACATCAGGGCATTACCAAAACTATGGCGAAAACATGTACTTTACCCATATTGATGAGCTGGAATTTGGTGTAAAACCAATGA
This sequence comes from Sulfurimonas sp., assembly GCA_026988735.1. GTDB lineage: Bacteria > Campylobacterota > Campylobacteria > Campylobacterales > Sulfurimonadaceae > Sulfurimonas. The sequence continues at coordinate 1,541 of JALSKR010000023.1, read as the reverse complement.
ACTGTGTCGGACATATCAAAGTATATGAGGATGAACTGCACTCTTACAGAGATTTACCAATCAAATATTTTGAGTATGGTGTTGTGCATCGTCATGAAGCAAGTGGTGCATTGCATGGACTTTTCCGTGTGCGTGAATTTACTCAAGATGATGCACATATTTTTTGTCGTGCTGACCAGATTGAAGAGCAGATTATTGAAGTGGTTGATTTTGTAGACAAAATTATGTCAACTTTTGAGTTTGACTATAAAATGATGATCTCCACAAAACCTGAAAAGGCTGTCGGAAGTGATGAAGTGTGGGAAATTTCTACACAGGCACTCAAAAACGCAATGGATAAAAATGAACTGGCGTATGAGATAGATGAAGGTGGAGGGGCATTTTACGGTCCTAAAATCGACATCAAGATTACCGATGCTATCGGTCGTGAGTGGCAGTGTGGAACAATTCAGCTAGATTTTAATCTTCCTGAGAGATTTAAGTTAGAATACAACGGTGAAGATAATGACAAAATTCAGCCGGTAATGATTCACCGCGCTATTTTAGGCTCTTTTGAGCGTTTTATAGGGATATTGACAGAGCATTATGCAGGAGAGTTTCCAATGTTTGTTGCGCCTACACAGGTGGCAATTGTCCCGGTTGCAGAAACACATAAAGAATATGCTAAGCTTTTATCAGATAAACTTATTGACATTAATGCCGATAGTGAAATTTATGCGAAGAATGATTCTTTAAACAAAAGAATCAGAACTGCAGAAAAAACTCGTGTTCCTATGATAGTAGTCATTGGAGATGAAGAGATAAAAAACAAAACTGTGGCTATTCGTGACAGACGAACTAGAGAGCAGTATAACTTAAGCGAAGAGGATTTCTTGAAGCTTATACAAACTAAACTAAATGAGGTAAATTTTTGAGTAAAAACAAAGACCGCGTCATCATGAATGATGACATCCGTGTTCCAGAGGTGAGATGTAATGTAGATGGAGGCGAATCTTTAGGTGTTGTCTCTACTGATGAGGCTATGACAAAAGCAAATGAGTTGGGATTAGATTTAGTTCTGATAGCTCCAAATGCAAAACCGCCTGTTGCTAAGATCATGGATTATGGTAAGTTTAAATACCAAGAAGAAAAAAAGCTCAAAGAGCAAAGAAAAAATCAGGTTAAAATCGTTGTAAAAGAGATTAAGCTTTCTGTAAAAATTGCAGAAAATGACATTGCTTACAAAGTAAAACATGCCAGAGAATTTCTTGAAAAAGGCTATCATGTAAAATTCAGAGTATTTTTACGTGGTCGTGAAATGGCACATCCAGAAGCTGCAAAAGAGGTTCTTATGCAGGTTTGGCCTATGGTTGAAGACATTGCTGTGATGGAAAAACCGCCAAAATTTGAGGGACGATATTACAATATGTATGTTGTTCCAAAAAAATAACTTTTTAAAAATATCTTCATAATAAAGCCTATTGGCTTTATTATTTTCTTCTCTTATCAGTAAGATAACAATCAATTAACAAAATTAGTATTATAATTACATGTAATTTATT
>JALSKR010000022.1 GCA_026988735.1 Sulfurimonas sp. | reverse complement strand
AAATGTATTGTTTTGTTGTCATATATAAAATCTTTATAGAAAAATAGTTCTTATATTGTAGCAAAGAAGAGCATAAAGAACTCTTTGTGAAAACAATGCACAGTGTAATATAAAGTTTTGTAAAATTTAGTAAAAATAAATAGATTTAAAATTTTTTTGTTATAATGAATGAAATAATTTAGCAGGAGTTTAAAAATGTATAAAAAGATTTTACCAAGTGCTTTGTTGGCAACAGTATTAATGTTGTCTGGGTGCGGGGAAAGTGATAGCACATGTAGAATTGATGTACAAAATGCAATTGATACTGGGAATTATAATGTGGCAATTTCTTTGCTCGAAGGAGAGTGCCAAACTGTATATACATTAAGTGACCTTAATATGAATCTTGCATCAGTATATATGGGTAAGTCTGGCTATAGTGTCAGTGATGTTGCGGATATGCTTATTAATGCCAATGACACACAGAATGATGCTTTTTCTTCCTTTATATTAAGTGTGGATGAGAAAAAAAATCCTGATTCATTACAACTGCTTACAAAAGCACAGGAGTATTATATTGCTGCAATAGCTGCTGATACAAACAGTACAGTTACAGAACTCTGTTCAAGAGAAAATTTAGACCTGAATAATGATTCAAGACTTGAAAATGCCTGTTTGTATATTAGTTTTAATGATACAATCAAAATGACAAATACAGTGACATATTTAACGGGTAATGTTGATCAATTGGTCGCATCTCTTAATAATGATGCTGACATAACTCCTTATGATATGCAAGCGAGTATGGATGCGCTTGCTTGGCTTATTGATACTACTTTTTCACCAAAAGAAGGAAATATAACAGCACAAGATGTAAACATCAGCAATAAAAGCTATGCACATGTTGTAGTTAACTATGGTGAAAATGGTGTTTTTTACAGGCTCGGAAAAAGTATTGTAAAAGGTGTAGCAAATTCAACTGTATTAACAGATGGTTATTGTGACAGTGATGGTAACAGAACCGCTTGTGAAGGTATTGAAAATGAAGATGGTTCTATTAATATGGCTAATGCTTTAGCTTCTTCTTGTTATGCATGTCCTGTAGTGTTTGATGATAACGGAAGAACAGAAGATGTTGTAAAACTGCTTGTTGACACATTTAACAGTGGAGCAGAGACTATAACTGCTATTGTGGATGATCCTGATCTTACACAGAGTATTGATGATTTTAAGGTAGATATTGCAGGCAATGCTGATGTGAATATTACAGTTGATGATATTATCAACTATTTAAACGGGAATTAGGGGGACATTAAGATGAAAAAAATAGTATCATTATCACTGATTGCTTTAAGTACATTGGTTTATGCAGATATGTCAATACAGCCTTTTTTATATAAAGATCCCCGTATTATGGGAATGGGTGGAGTAAATACTGCTGTTGGCGGTTATTCCACTGCTGTTTTTTATAATCCTGCGGGGCTTATTAAAATTAAAAAGAGTCATGGTGTTGAGGTTGAACTTTTAGGTTTGGGTGTCACTTCTTCTGAAAAGACAAAGAATTTTATAGATGATTTGAGTAATTCTAAAGATAGTGAGGTTATTAATACTTTGGATAAATATTCAGGTGATGCTTTTAATGCTTCTGCTTCTAACTATAGTTCTGTTTCATATCGTACACAAAATGACATAGCATATTCACTTGGTATTTTGGCAGCAGTAGATGCAAACTTTATGCCACATACAAACAGTGGGGCGAATGGAGTGTTAGAAACACATTCACGAGCCTATGGAGGAATTTTTTTATCAGGTGCAAAAAAATATACCGGTATAAAAGTTCCCTTTCTTGACGGTAAACTTGACGGTGCTTTGACAGTAGGTGTAACTGCAAAATATATAACACAAAAATCTTATGAAGCAGGATTGGATCTTGGCGAAGTAGTCAACAATAAAGATGATTTGGCACAATATCTTCAAGATACATATGAAGTTGATAATTCCGGTATTGGACTGGATGTTGGTTTTTTATACGAATTCAACAATGAAAAATGGAATCCGGCAGTAGGTTTGAGTGTGATGAATATAGGCACACTTGATTTTGAAGATGCGTATGGTGCACAACCTTTATCTGTAAACCTCGGGGTCTCCATCTCTCCGACAATCCCATGGTTTGATGATTTAAAAGTAGGAGTTGACTATATAGATCTTTTTAATGCGCAACAAATGAGGGTGAGAAACTATAACCCATATCGTTCTCAAGATCAATATGACAATGCCAATATAGAGTATGAACTTTTACAGCATTTAAGAATTGGTGCCAGTTTGGGACTTGTTGATAACTCCTGGTTTATGATGACTCTTAACGGCGGTTTATACAAAGGTTCTTATACTGCAGGCTTTGACATGCAGCTTGCAATTTTCAAACTGCAGGCTGCAACATATCAAGAACAATTAGGTGCAACAATTGGACAAATTGAAGACAGACGCTATATGCTGGTGGTCGGAATTGGCTGGTAAAGCATAAATTTTAACTTTTTGACGAAAAAATCAATTTTATTATTGACTTTATTCGTCAAAAAAGAGTATAATGGCGATGAAATTCAAAAGATAGTGAGGTTTTATCGTCGAATGACAATAGCATACATCCGCCCAGATAAAAATTTTCTTGCGGCACACGAACAATTACAGCATATTAATGCCTACGCTCTTAGCAAGCAGATTACAATAAATGAAGAATTTGTAGATCAAACTTCCCAAAATAAACGCTTAGATAAACGTACAAATGTAACCTCTTATTTCCAATCAAAAAAAGAAGCAATACTGCTGATATATGATGTTTGGGTTTTAAGTACAAATATGGAAGATTTAATTCAGATGGTAAGCTGCCTAATGAAAAATAACTATAAAGTACACTTTATTAAACATTCCGTTATAATGTCCAAAGAGAGCAGTGCAATGTTGATTTTAGGACTTATGGATCAGTTACGCCAAAAAATCCAAGCTGATGCAAAACGGATGATTGGTCGCCCCAAAGGGAGTAGGTCAAGCTCTAAATTCGATAAATACATTAATGAAATTTTACAATATTTAAAAGAGGGAAAGAGTGTGAGTTCTATGGCTCGGCTTTTAAATGTAAGTAGAAGTTCGTTAAAAGATTATATAGAATCAAGAGAGTTAAAACAGGTTGCATTTGGTTCATTGGTACCAGAAGCTAAAGAGAATGCAGAAGAACAGGTGATTAATACAATCATTTGTCCAGAATAATATCAAAGGAGAAAAAATGAGTGAAAAGAAAAAAAGTATAGAGATACCTACCCCCTGGAGAATTAAGCGCTATTATGTTTATGCATTAGCGACTATAGTGGCTTTGGTATTACCATGGATCAAAGTAAATGGGCATCATTTCTTTTTATTGAGTTTTGACAAGATGAAGCTTGATCTTGCTTTTGTGCAGTTTGATATGCAAGAGTTGTATTTGATGCCATTTTTACTGATGCTTCTTTTTATTACTATATTTGGTATGACAGTTCTTGGTGGTCGTGTTTTTTGTGGATGGGTATGTCCCCAAACTGTGTTTCGTGTCATTTATCGTGACTTGATTGAAACAAAGTTATTGCATTTACGCAAGCGTATCGGAAACAAGCAGCAAGAACCGGATATGTCAAAACCTGAAAACAAAGTCAAAAAAGCGATAGCTGTTATGATATGGACAATGCTTGCATTGATTGCAGGAGCCGATTTTATGTGGTATTTTGTCCCACCGGAGACATTTTTCCAGTATTTAAGTAATCCTGGAGAGCATTTGACAATGATTGGTTTTGTTGTGGGGATTGCAGCATTTTTGATTTACGACATTGTGTTTTTAAAAGAAAATTTTTGTATTTATGTCTGTCCATATTCTCGTGTACAGTCAGTACTTTATGATGAGCACACAGTTATGGCGATATATGACTTTAACAGAGGAGGACATATTTATGATGAGCATCATCATAAAAAATTCGAAAAACAAAAAGAACTGCAAACAGTAGAACCAAATGCAGAATGTACGACATGTGAAAAGTGTGTAACTGTCTGTCCTACACACATTGATATTCGTGAAGGACTGCAACTTGAATGTATAAACTGTCTGGAATGTGTTGATGCCTGTACAACAGTTATGGGGAAACTTGGAAAACCATCACTCGTGACATGGTCAAGTGAATATGAAATAGCTGAGAAAAAAGGAAAAACAAAATATTTTCGTCCAAAAATCATAGCATATATGGTTTTACTTGTAGGGCTTATGTTTGCACTTGGATATATGAGTACGACAAAAGAGCATATGCTTTTAAATATCAACAAAGAAACAAGACTTTATTCTGTGAAACATCTTACAGATAATAAATTTGCAGTTGAGAACTCTTATGTCTTTTTATTGCAAAATACTGAGAATGAACCGATGAAATTTTTCTTTGAAGTTATTCCTCCAAAAGGAATGGAAGGGAAAATTCAAATTGTAAAACCGTCAAAACCTTTTAGAGTAGTACCTGGTGTTAAAAAGAAAAAAATTGTAACGCTTAGAACAACGGAAATGTTAGCTGATGACAAACGCAAAGATACTATCATTCCTATTGCTATCCATGCATACGCTCTGGATAAAGATGGAAAACCGAGTAAACTTATTTCTGTAATGAGACATACAATTTTCGTCTTTCCTAAAGAGAGTATTCTTTTAGGCTCAAAATAAACTCAATAATAAGAAATCACACCACAGTGTGATTTCTATCAAATTCTTCACAAATAAACAATTTGTTTTCTCATCAGCATAAAATTTGCTATAATTCGCCTCTATTTATAAATTTATAATAAAAGGTAATAACTATGGCATTCTCAAAAGAAAATAGAAAAGGTACTATTTCAGGTATCATCTTTGTTGCAATATTTGCTGCTGCTGCAACATCAATAGCGCAAATCGCATTTGTCAAATCACTTGGCATCTCTCCTCTTGTTATCGGTATCGTATTGGGTATTTTTTATGCAAATACTTTACATAACCATATTCCGAGTGCCTGGGGAACCGGTATTACGTTTTCGGGTAAAAAGATTCTCCGTTTTGCAATCGTATTTTATGGTTTTCGCATAACATTTCAACAGATTATGGATGTGGGACTCAGTGGTTTTACAGTCTCGCTTATTATGCTTTCCACTACTTTTTTATTGGGAACATATTTAGGTATTAAAGCATTCAAAATGGACAAAGACACATCAATGCTTACAGCAGCAGGTGCCTCTGTCTGTGGTGCTGCGGCAGTTCTTGCGACAGAACCCGTTTTAAAAGCAGAAGGGTATAAAACTGCTGTAGCGGTTTCAATGGTTGTGCTTTTTGGTACAATTTCTATGTTTTTGTATCCTGTTTTGTATGCTTCGATTATTGAACCGGCAACAGGGTTTTTGCATATGACTCCGGAACAGTTTGGTATTTACACCGGTGGAACTATTCATGAAGTGGCACAGGTTGTGGCTGTACCTGCTTCTATTCCGGGTGCGCCTGAAATTATGGCAAACTCTGCAGTGATTGTCAAAATGACTCGTGTTATTATGATCGCGCCAATGCTTATTGTTTTGGGAATTTATTTATCTATGCAGGCAAAAAAAGAGGGAAAATCTGGTGGTAAATTACAGCTTGTGATTCCTTGGTTTGCGGTATATTTTATAGGTATGGCCGGATTTAACTCTTTGGATTTGGTACCGCATACTATTGTTAATACTATCAATACAATTGATACTTTTCTTTTAACAATGGCAATGACAGCACTGGGTATGGGCACAATTTTTTCCAAATTCAAAGGTCTTGGTTTAGCACCGCTGTATACTGCCGGAGCAATGTTTGCATGGCTAGTAATAGGTGGTTTTGTTGTGACTAAATTTGTAACAGCTGCTCTGTAGAACAGCTGTTAAGGATATGTGAAGTATACTTCTTAATAAAACTATTTAAAAAGATATTATATAATATTTATAGTCGTTCTTAAGGAGTTCAGTTTTGTCACACATTCCAAATACGTTAAACTCTTACTGGCTATGGAAAGAGGTTTATGCAAAACTGGGGATTTCCAATCCTGCTTACAAGTATTGGAAACAGACTCCTACGCTAAAATTGAACAACAAATATGTTTTTATTCAAAAACAGACACTTCCAAAAAAACATGAACATGTTGAAAGCATTTTAACCGATCTCTCCGGTTATTTACCAATTAAGTATGCATCAGATCAGTTACATGTAAACGAACATCTGTTTGTCAGCGAAAAAATGAAACTGCATACAGAGTTTGAATATAAATATGTTGAAGATGTGAAATTTGTCAATATAAAAAGGTTTTTTAGAGAATATGGCGTAAAGGTTAATAAAAACTCCATTGTACAGCTAGGAAAGATAAAAGATTTGGAAATATCATCAGATGCAATTTTTTATAATCTGAAAAACGATTATGGATTGGTGGTATACAACGTATGAATACTTTTTTTATAGAGTTTCGTGATCCACTTTTTTCCATTATAATATTTTTTACAATTATATTTGTCATTACTTTTTTTTCTTACTGGTGGGGAAGATATAAAAGAAAAGAAGATTCTAAACAAATAAGCAAATTTTTGGAACAATTCCGTACTTTGCCATCGCACAATGAGTTGAAAATCTTAATAGCTGAAGGAGGATTGCCAGAAAAGTCATGGTTACTTTTGGCAAATGCTTATTATAAAAATGGTGATTATGAAAAAAGTATAGAAATATATAATGAAATACTGAAACTTGGAAACAAAAGAAATACGAGAGAAACAATGTTTTTGCTTGGAAAAACATATTTTAAAGCAGGATTTTTAGAACGTTCCAAGCATGTTTTTTTAGAAATTCTGAAAAAGAACCCCCGTACAGCGGAAGCTTTGCATTATTTGCTGCTCGTATATGAGTACATGAAAGATTATAAATCTGCTTTGGAAGTCCTTGAACCATTGGACGAATTGCAGGAAGATATTATTCTTGAACGTGCGTATCTACATGTTTTGGAAGCTCTTGATTCGCCGAATATGACAAAAGAAGAAAAAATTCAGAAGTTGTTGGAGATATATAAAAATTCTCATCGTCTGGCTTATTTGATATTTGATTATATTTTTAAAATAAATCCGCAACTTGCCTGGGAAAATATTGACATCTCTAAAAGCGAACTTTTGACAGAACTCTTTTGGCGATGTGATTCAAAAGATTTGAATTTAGATATAATTACAAACAATGGCTATCTGCGAGAACTTTACACTGCAAGAGGTGATGTGAAACTTGCATACAACAGCAGTATATTTGAACTTGATGTGTTGATAAAACTTGAGGGAAAATCAAATGCAACACTCACTTTTGAGTATGTGTGTGATAACTGTAAAGGAACATATCCTTTTGCTTTTAGCCGTTGCAGTTTATGCCATGCGATAGATACAGCAAGAGTGGAATACAGTTTAAGTAAAGATTACGGTAAGGAATTCAGTGAAGAAAATAACTCTTTTCAGTGACGGCAGTGCCTTGGGAAATCCAGGTCCTGGAGGTTATGGTGTTATTTTGCGATATGGCAAGAGTGAAAAAGAGCTTTCAGGCTCGGAACTCCATACCACAAACAACAGAATGGAACTCAAAGGTGCCATAGAAGGACTTCGTGCTTTAAAAGAGCCTTGTGAGGTCGATATAATTTCTGACTCCTCTTATGTGGTGAAAGGAATCAATGAGTGGTTGCAAAACTGGATTAAAAGAGATTTTAAAAAAGTCAAGAACCCTGATTTGTGGAAAGAATATATAGAAGTGGCAAAACCGCATAAGATTCATGCCATATGGGTACGGGGACATGACGGTCATGAAGAAAATGAGCGATGTGATGTATTGGCAAAAGAGGCGGCACAAAAGGCTAAAGAGGCTTTGACAGAATGAGGAGAAGGTATTTATGCATAAAAATATAAAGACATTGGAAGAAAAATTAGGATATGAGTTTCGTGATAAAAAGCTCATTATCGAAGCGCTGACACATAAAAGCTATAAGCAGCCCTACGATAATGAGCGATTGGAATTTTTGGGTGATGCCGTATTGGACCTTGTAGTGGGGGAGTATCTTTTTAAAAAGTTTCGGACATCTGACGAAGGAAAACTCTCCAAAATCAGAGCATCACTGGTCAATGAAACAGGTTTTGACAAATTGGCACGGGCTTTGAATCTGGGTGATTATATACTGCTTTCAAATGCTGAAGACAATAACGGCGGGCGTGAAAAATCTTCTCTGCTTTCAAATGCTTTTGAAGCGATTATGGGTGCAATATATTTGGAAGCCGGTTTGGCAGAGGTACGAAGAATAGCCATCGATTTAATAGAAAAAAATCATAAAGAGATCTCTTTGGATTCTTTGTTTCGGGATTTTAAAACAACGCTGCAGGAATTGACGCAGGCCCGTTTTGGGATAACGCCGGAGTATAAAGTTTTGGCATCACGGGGGCCTGATCATCAAAAAGAATTTGAAGTGGGTGTATTTATTGAAGACAAAGAGTATGCAAGAGCAAAAGGAAAGAGTAAAAAAATTGCGCAACAAGAGGCAGCGAGAGTTGCTGTAGATATGTTAAATAAGGAAAGAAAGTGAACAGTTTTGGAGTGAAATTACGATTTTCAACATTTGGAGAGTCTCATGGAAAAGCATTAGGTTGTCTTTTGGATGGTGTCCCGGCAGGACTCAATATTGATGAAGAGTATATTCAAAGTGAACTTGACAGGAGAAAACCCGGCAAGAGTAAATTTGAAACCGCCAGAAAAGAAGCTGACAAGGTTGAGATTTTAAGCGGTGTGTTTGAGGGAAAAAGTACAGGTACTCCCATTGCAATGGTTATATACAATACAAACCAAAAATCCAAAGACTATACAAATATTAAAGATGTATTTCGTCCGGGCCATGCAGATTTTACCTATTTTCACAAATATGGTATACGAGACTACAGAGGCGGAGGGCGCAGCTCTGCGAGAGAAACTGCTGCAAGAGTAGCAGCTGGAGCTATTGCGAAGCTAATGCTTCAAGAATTGGGTATTACAGTGTTAAGCGGAATCAGTGAAGTTGCAGGTATAAAAGCTGAGCAGTTTGACTATTCAGATGCAAAAAAAAGTGTAATTTATGCCCTTGACAAAAATAAAGAAGCAGCACAGAAAGAAGCAATACTCAAAGCAAAAGAGGAACATGATTCTGTCGGTGGAGTGTCACGTATTGTTATCAAAGGCGCACCTGTAGGTCTGGGACAACCTCTTTACTACAAACTAGACGCTGTTTTAGCGGATGCTATGATGGGTATCAATGCTGTAAAAGCTGTTGAGATTGGGGATGGCGTGTTGAGTGCCAAGGTACATGGTTCTCAAAACAATGATCAAATACGTGCAAACGGATTTGAATCCAATCATTCGGGTGGAATACTCGGTGGTATCAGTAACGGGGAAGATATAGTGCTTAATGTCTATTTTAAACCTACACCATCTATTTTCAAAGAGCAGCATACTGTTACGACAGCAAATGAAGAAGTTGATTTCTCACTTAAAGGCAGACATGACCCTTGTGTGGCAATTCGCGGTACTGTCGTATGTGAATCAATGGCCGCTTTGGTTATAGCCGATATGATACTACTCAATATGGGTTCTAAAATGGATGGTGTCGTTAAATATTATAAATAATATTTAAAAGTCATCATCTCCAAATTCTTTTTCCATTTCTTTTTGAAAAGCCAGATCTTTTTCTTTTTGAAGCTGTTGTTTTGTTAAGACGGCTTCATGCAAAAATGCACCGAAAAATGTTTTTGGTTCTAGTTTTGCCAAAGCAAGATAAATACCGCTGATAAGAGCAATGATGGTTATTCCTGCTACTGCTTTTTGTATAGGATTAAATCTTTGTATAGGTTCTTTTATTCGCATTTCACAGGTTCCGCCCGGACAGAGCGTTGGACTTTTCCTTGTTATAAACTTGTAAATCATACAGCCTACACATATTGAAAAAGCACTCTCAAGAAACATGAGTGTGAGGCATAATACACAGATGAGCACTTTGTAAAAAGTAATATCCCAGTTCAAAACAAACCATTGCATCATAGGAAGAGATATTAGCCAGCCAAGAGCCCATGCAAAGCGTTTTTGGAGTCCGCCTACATATTCCGGTTTTTGATTTTGTACAATTAGTTTCCCTAGTAGTAAAGAGGGCGAGTATTTTGGAGAAATCATTCTTGCTGTAAAGTCAATAAATAAAAATGTCAAATAGACTCTTGCTACAATTACATGTCCGAAGCCTATTCCTACAAAAATCACAAGCATACCAAGCATACCTAGTATGCCAGCGGCAGCTCTTGCTTCTCGCTCATTAATGACTGTAACGTCATAACCTGGAACTCTCTCTCCGTAATCAAATAAAAAACTTTTTATATTCATGAAACACCTTTTTTAGTAATGGTTATTCTGTCATTTCTCTTAAAGTTTTGATAATCATTCCTTCAGCCTCTTTTAAGGGCTGAATAGATTCTTTATCTTTTATATCAAGGGTATTAATCCAATTATCAACACCTAAAAATCCCATATGCATTTTTGTTTCACTTTTTTTCTTATAAAAATAAAAAGAACAAGGTGCCCAGGCACCAGCTTCTGGATGCAGTTTAGATACCGGAAAAATAACATCAAATTTACAAATCGAATATGTACGGTAAAAGTCATATTCATGATAATCATGGTCATTAAAAATCTCTTCTTGCAGATTTGTATAGTTAGGAAATAAAAAACCTAAAGGCTCTAATTCTCCTTCAAATTCTGCTTCAAAATCTTCTATAAAGTCTTCCATAGGAGCATTTTTGTCCACTTCCATTGTCATATCAATAGCAAATGATTTTTTTGGAAATTTTACATTATAGGGCAAATCTTTAAAGTGACCGTTTGGCATTGCACTCTTGAGCGCTTTTTTAATCAGTGCAGCGTAGGCAACTAGATCGGAGTCATCTGTTGGAATGCCTGTAGTTCTTGCTATACCATTGATTGTTAATGTGGCAATATTCATATTGCCTTCTTGATCTTCCCATATAGACATAGTTAAAGGTGTTAATGCTCCAAATCGTGGATATTTCTTAATGAGATTAAAAGTCAGATCACTATTAATAAACATTGCAAGATTGTAGACTTTATAGTGAACTTTTCCAAACCTTGCTTTGAACGGTTTGTTCATATCATTGTTTCCAGGCACATTTAGCCCTATTGCATCAAATGTGCTTTCTATTGATTTTGTAGTAATCTTGCCATCTTTATTGCTTGTCGTAAATACTTGAACATCTTGAATGTTTTTAGGTTTACCAGGCATTTTTGGTGCACTATTGCAAGCTATAACTGACAAAGCAATAAATGCAATTGTGGCTAATGTGTATAATCTTTTCACAGTATCTCCTTATTTTTTATTTGTTAAGATAACTCTATCATTATTTTAGTATAAATAATATTAATCGGAGTGTATATTTACAGAATCTCCAACTTTGATTGTTGTATTACCATTTATAATTTTTGCAAATATTCCTCTGTCATTTTTGAGTAATTTGGGAAGTTTGGAGTTGATTGTCGTAAGGCCCTTGCAGAGTGTGCAGTTCTGTGTTATTTGTAGTATTGCACTCCCTATACTTAAGGTTTCTCCAGTTGTTAAGTGATATGGGTTGATGTCTATTAATATATTTTCACCTAATGCACCTTCAAATAAATTAATGCCATTATTCATAGCCATTTCATAGCTTTGTATAGAGGTAATTAAAATAGCTCTTTGATCGTTTTTATTGTAAAATTTGTCATTTAGAATTCCGTGTTTGTCGGCATCTATATGAGAGGTGCTTATTCTTGTTTTATTTGTATCATTTTTTGTGATGAATAATTTCAGAACTTTACCTTGCAGGTTTTTCTTCATCTGTTTTTGCTCATTATTTGTATTTGTTGTAGTTGTTGTAAAAAATTGAGAGTATGAGAGCCAATGTAGTGATTGGCTCTTAAAAAAGAGGGTAAAATTATTTAATTTTACCTTTGCCTTTGTAAGTTTTACCTTTAAGGTCAACTGCTAACATTTCAATCTTATCACCTTTTTTACCAATTCCTTTAAATTGAAATTTAAAAATTGGGTTTTTAGATAAGAATTGTGAAGTTGACATATCAAGTACAGTTTCACCATTTACTGTTGCACTTAAGTGAGTAATGAAGTTTGCATTATCTCTGCTACCAGTTTTTTTCTCTGCCATGTTGTAAGTCATCATTTCATGTTTTACCATTGCTTTAACTTTAACAACACCACCTTTTAATTTTGCTTTTACTTTAATTCCAGCCATTGTATTTCCTTATTTATTTTATTTTTTCTGTATCAAAATGAGAAGGAATTATCCTTCACATCCACCAAGAGCAACATCAAGAGTTTTCTTAGCAGCATATAGTTTGCCATCTTTTCCCTCTGCAACGATTGTTATCGTACCGGATTTAGCCATTTTGATTTTAATAGAGTAATTATTTACACTGTATTTGTTTGTTTCAACTACAAGAACAGCAGCTTCAGGGTTTGCATCTTGAAATACAGCAATTGTTTTAACATCTTTGTCAGTTGAAAAGTCAACAGGAATAGCTCCACCGTTACTTGCAACATCAGGAGCTTTAAGTTTCACACCTTCCATTGTCAGTGCAGTTGAACCATACATTGCTTTTATAGCATCATCAACAGTATGTGCTGTCCAAACAGCTGGCTTTGATTTTCTATAATCCTCTGCTCTTACGCTCGCAGGTACAACAGCTAATGCTAATGCACCTAAAGTCATGCTTAAAAATTTTCTTCTTTCCATTATTTTATCCTTTTTGTTTATTTACTTTGGTTGACAATAAAGTCAACAACTGATTTGAATTGTTTGTCAGAGAGTGATGAACCACCTTTAGGAGGCATTCCAGCATCAGTCCCTTTTAAACCATTCTCATATACTTTATCCATACCTTTTGCAAGTAACGGTGCCCATGCAGATTTGTCCCCAGGCGCTGGAGCAGCACCTGTATCGTGACACATTGCACAGTTTGCAGCATATGCTTTTTTCGCATCAAAACTGCTCTCTTCTTTCTCTTTTGGAAGATCTCTTACTGCAGACAAAGGTGGATGAAAGTCACTGATACCGGCACCTTTTATATAGACAACTTTTGCAGTTGGCTCCTGGCAGTTTTTCATACATCTTGATGCAGGATTTTTGACATCATATTTCTGTGCGCCAAAGTTTTTTGCATTTGCATAATACTTACGTATATTCTCAGGACCTTTCGGACCAGCGATATCCGGTTCAAATCCGTCTCTGTTTGGCATTTTTATTTTTAGGAATTTTTCACGGTTGAGTACATACTCATCATCTACTTCCACACCATCAATTTCCATTTCATTTGCATTTAAAATATATGCAACCAAAGCATACACTTCATCATCGCTGAGACTGTCAGTTAACGGATGTGGCATAGCATCTTTGATATACCACCATAGAGTACTTGCCTGTTGCCAGTAAGTACCAAAAACACGAATTGGACCGTCAGTGTCTGGTTTGATTCTTTGATTTGTCAATGTCTTATGCAACTCATACGCGTTCCCTTTTGCAAGTGCCGGATATCCACCACCGCCTGAACCAAAATCACCATGACACATGACACATTTCGCTTCATAAATATTTTCACCCTCTTCTACGCTTCCTTGACCCTCCGGCAAACCTGTACCATCAGCCATTACATCAGAGTTCCATTCGTCATATTCTGCTTTTGTCGGAGTACGGCCATATTTTACATCTGCATTATGCGCATTTGTATTTACATAATATGGTCCTGTTTTCCCGTTTACAACAGGATAATCTACTCCACCGTCAATAGAAGCTTTTGTAGGTACGCTTGAACTTGCAGGTGAAGCATTTTCCATACATGCAGAAAGTCCCAGTGACAATACAGCTGCAGTAGAAATTGAAATTAATAATTTTTTATTTAATGTAAACATCATTACGCTTTTCCTTCTATTACTAACTCGCCGTTTGCTTTACGTCCTAATTGAGAACGTACTTCAACATGAGTTATTTTTCCGTCTTTTTCAACTTTCCATGTTTCCACTGCATTTCTATGATACACAGCTTCTACACCTACAGCAAGAATTTCTTGATCAACTGTCGGTTGGATGTATCCTGCATCATCTCTGGCACGAGAAGTAAGGAAGAGTTCCTCTCCTTTTTTGTATGTATGCATATAGCTCCAGCGTGTCCAGCATTTAGGAAGAACCAAACCTTTGAGTTTCGCTTCAACATAGTTTTTTCCACCATCAAAAGAGAGATCTACACCTGTAATTGTTCCCATTCCAGACCATGCAAGACCTTCTATTTCTACAATGTCACCATCTTCCAAGTCTGTCCAGTCAATTTCCGGAGACGGAGAAGTTACTGTTGAGTTTACTTCATTTGCATAGAAGTGCTGGATGGCTTTTCCTGTTGGTTTCAAAACTGTATATTTAGAAGTCTCTTCTTTACAGTACCAAGGTTCACTTGCGAAGTCTAAACGTCTGAGCCATTTTACACAGAGGTTTCCTTCCCAGCCCGGAACAAGCAAACGAATCGGATATCCCTGTTCAGGACGCAGTGCTTCACCATTTTGACCCCAGACAATCATAGCATCATCCCAGACTTTTTCCATTGGAATGGTTCTTCCCATCTTTGATGAGTCTCCACCTTCTGCAAGCATCCACAGTGCTTCTTTTTTTACACCTAAATCTTTCAGAATGTCTTTAATATAAACACCAGTCCATTCTGCACAGGACATAAAACCTTTTGCAAACTGTAAAGAGTTATATTGTGGACCTCTCCATTCTTGACCACCGTTCGCTGGACATTCAATAAAGTGAGTACGTGTCACACTTGGGTAGCGTTTTAGCTGCTTCATAGTAAGAACAAGCGGTTTTTCAACCAGACCGGTAATCATAAGTCTGTGCTCATTCGGATCTATGTGTGCTACACCACCATGTGAGCGACTGAAAAAGAGACCGTTTGGTGTGATGATTCCGCTTGACTCTTGTAAAGGGGTAACTGCAATAGATGCTCTGAAGTTACCCGAAGCAAGGAGCTTCGTGTATCTTCTTGTTACGTTGTGCTCATACTTAGATGGCATTCCGTAAAGGTTTTTTGTTACAGGATCTCCCCATTTTGTTCCCCACGGGGTAGGTTCTAAAATGGCAGGATCGCCTGCTTCTTCTGATGCCAGCAGAGAAGTTCCAGCAAGTGCAGTTACAGATAATGCAGCTGTTTTTCTGAAAAAGTCTCTTCTGCCAAGACTTGAGTCTTTACTGTTGTCAGTAGCAGACTCTACATCTTGTTGAGATTTTTTTATATCCACAATGTTCTCCTTGGTAAGTTGTTATTTCGTTTAATACTTTTAATATCTCATTAATTTTCAGGCAATACAAATAATTGCTAATTTGTATTATGCCATTGTATGCTTAAATTATAAATACATAGCAAAAGGTATTATACAAAAAAATGAGACAAAAATGTGATATTAGCACCTAAAATGCACTAATTGGTTACTTATTGAAACACTCTCTATATATAACTAAAAATAATATTTATACAGGTTATTTTTAGAATAACATAAACTTATTAGATAATAAAAATTATTTTTCAACTATACCCAGCACAAGATAGGTTTCAGAGGCTTTGTCAATGAAAAACGGTATCACAAATCCCTGGTGTTCAAGGTCTTTTATGTTTTCATCATTAAAATAGACAGACTGCTTGTATTTTTGTGATTTTGTCGGAATATTGATTATTACAGTATCCAAATACATTTTAAAGTTTTTTGTTGCATTAAAATCTTTTTTTGCAAATTCTTGCAAAATATCCTGTAACTGTTTTTCAAACAGGTCAGTGCACAGTATCTGCATTATTTGGCCTTTTCTTTGAGCCAGCTTGAAAGTTTTTGTGTGCAAGGATAGAACTCTTTTACAGAGTTCTTGTCCTGCTTGTACTTTTCAAATGCCTCTTGCATCTTTTTTTTTGCATCTTCATTGATCTTTTGCATTATCTACTCGTCGTCATCTTCTTCTTGAGTTTTTGGTGTATTGCCATAAACAGCATCTACTTCTTCTGAAAGTGAACTAATCTCATCTATTGCATCTTCATATGCTTCTACTTTTTCATCACAGTCATCAGTTGCTTCTGCATTTTTTGTTGCTTCATGCAAAGAGTCTTCAATCATATAGGCTTTAAAAGGCATACCATAGTTGTAAACTATTTCTCCACCGTGTTTTCCTTGCAGAAGTGTTGTTGCTGTTGCTGCAAGTAAAAGAAGAATTGCCAATGCCTGTACAGCAAAATTTTTCATTTTATATCCGACTATCTGCAGCAATGCGATAATACCGGTTGCTATTGCCAGATACAGTCCAAGTTCTTTATGTTCAAGAAGTTCTTCTTTGCCGGCTTTACTAAGATAATCAAAAATTTCCGGTCCGGCCTGATTTCCTGTATACCAGGCTACTGTCATTGCAAGTGCTGCTGCAAGTGTCATTATCAGAGAAGTTTTCGACATCATTTCACTCTTGCTGTAAAGATAAACAAGTCCAAAAACTGAAGCGACTACAGGTAAAGCCATCGCAAAGTGTACGGTTGCAGGGTGTAACATCATAGTAAATCCTTTGTATTTGAGTTTAGAAAATTATATTAAAACATTCAAATTTATTTTTTAGTTAATTATAATAATAAATTATCTTAAGACGAAATTTATTTATCTTTTTTTTCCATCGCGTCTTTTGCTGATTTTATTGCACTGCCGAGTGCTGCCCGGGCAACTTCCCATGCCTGTATACCCATTTTTTTGGCTTCCTGCGCCTTTGGTGAATGCAGGGCGCTGTCTGCTTTCTTGGCTGCAATTTTTGCAAAGGTAGAAAATTTTTCTTTGATAACTTCAGCTGTTTCTTTGGATATAAGTATAAGCTCTTCGAGATCATAACGCATCTCTTTGTTAAGTTCAAGAAGAATTTTTTTAATGTATTGTGAACTCTCAGAAGCCTGCGTGATGATTATCTGTGAAAAAAGCGTATCTGTCTGATGTAAATCTTCTATGATAGTATCATAGTCTTCGATAAGTATATGTTTGGCTTCCACTGGCATAAAGGCAACTCTTTGTTTGAATCTGTCAATAGATTTGATCAATCCGCTTCGCATACCTTTGAGAGTGGCTGAGAGAATTTCTTCGGCTCTTGTTGGTGTTGCTTCTGCAATTTCTATGGTTGTGGCAAGAATCGTGGAGAGGATTTTTCTCACGCGTATTGTATTAAGTGACCCTTCTTTAATAGACTCAAAGGTAATGTCTTTTATCACCTCTTTGATTGATTCGTTCACATCACCGTCAGTATCTTTTTCCAAAGCTGTAATGATGGCTGATTCTACCATTTCGCTGAGCATATCATACAGATCAATAGACTGCAGTTTGATTTGATGCAGCATATGAACAGCTTTGTCATCTTTGAGTTGCTCTTCAATAGCATTGAAAACTTCATATTTTGCTATTTGCAGCTCTTCTGATTTTTTATGCAAAGCTCTTTTAATAGCTTCTTTTTGTGCTAAAAGCTTTTCAACATCTTCTTTCAAAGTATGTGTTTCTTCTTCAATAAAAGTATTTGTTAAGGCTTTCATCTCATCCAGGGAGATGTTTTCCAAATCTACTTTTGCATCGGACAATGCATGTTCAATTCTTTTTTCTATACTTTTAAATTGACGACTGTACGCTTCTTTGAGTTTAGTTTGCAGGGTTTGATTTTTATCCATAGGTTACTCCTAAAGTACCATTTTAATATCTTGATGATTTTTCAAAGCATCATATATAAATTTTCTGTCATCTTCATTATGAACAAGCAGATCAAGGTTCATACTGACATATTTGCCTGTTTTAGATTTGTTTGAGTCTGTAAGCTTGTGTGAGCGTTCATCAATGACCTCTTTTATGGCATTTTGCAGAGCTTCTTTTTCACTTGCAATGACTTTATAACACCAGTTACAAGGATACTCAAGTTCTAATTGTTTGTTTTTGAGTTTATCGTTTAAAGTCTCCACTTTTTCCTCCTGATTTAGATTCGAGTTGAACATTCTGTATGACCATTCCTTTATCGATAGCTTTAACCATGTCATAAATTGTCAAAAGACCAATGCTGACTCCAGTTAATGCTTCCATCTCAACACCTGTCTGTCCGGTAAGCTTTGCCGTAACTGTAAGTTTAAATCCAGGCAGTTGCGGCAACTCCTCTACATCACAGTTAATACCGCTTAAATTGAGCGGGTGGCACATAGGAATAAGCTCACTTGTTTTTTTCGTTCCCATAATAGCTGCAATAACTGCAGTCTGGAGTACGGGACCTTTTTTTGTTTTTTCGTCTACTATAGCATCATATGCATCTTGACTCATCTTTATTATACCGCTTGCTACAGCTACTCTGGTTGTGTTGCTTTTTTGGCTGACATCGACCATCTTCGGTCTCTGATTTTCGTCAAGATGTGTTAAATTCATTGCTATATTACTCTTTTTTTGAAATTGTTTTGCATTATTATAGCAAAGTGCTGTTAATAATGAGTGAGAAGTTGGAGTGCTTTTTGATAATCTTGTGGATGATTCATATTTAAAAAAGGTTTAGAATCGGGAAAATAGACATAGGTCGTTTTTACATTTCTTAAAAGAGAAGTGAGCTTATGGTTATCTTCATTGAGCATGTGTAAAAATTTTGATTGCAGACTTTTATAGTATATACCGCATAAAGGGTGTATGCCTTCAGCTGTTTTTGCAATAACCGCATCTGAATGAGAAGTGTCAGCAAGCACAATTTTTTGTATCTCTTTTTGCGTTATAAAGGGAGTGTCAATGCTTAAAGCAAATATTTTTTTGGTATCGAGTCTATCAAATGCCGTAACAAAACCAAGTGTTGGAGCAAACAGAGAAGTCTTTTTTTCATCTTCAATAAAATTTGCATCAAACGGAAAGATTGATTTGTCTTTGCAGGAGATATAAACTTTTGAAAAGATTTGAGAGAGTCTGCGATATTGATATTCTGCAAGGGTGGTAAAACCGGCAAAAGGAAGAAGTGCCTTATTCTCTCCCATTCTGCTGCTTTTGCCACCTGCAAAGATGACACAGGGTATGTCTGTCATTTAGTTTAGTATTAAGTTTGCTTCAATACGTCTGTTTTGTGCACGACCCTCAGCAGTATCATTACTCGCTACAGGATTAAGTTCTCCCATTCCTATCGCTGTAAGTCTTGACGCTTCTACTCCTTTTTTGACAAGGAGCTCTTTTACTGCATTGGCTCTTTTTTGAGAAAGGTTCTTATTGTATGTTGCACTTCCTCTGTTATCTGTATAGCCTACAATCTCAGCCATGTAGTTTTTGTATTTCTTTAAAAAGTTTGCAAACTTTTCAATTTTAGGAAGAGATGCATCTTTTACTGTATAAGAATTATTTTCAAAATTAATATTTAGATTGATAGTTTGAGGGCAACCATCTATATTGACAGCTGAGCCAGCAGGAGTGTTCGGACATTTGTCTAAACTGTTTTCAACACCATCTTTGTCATCATCAAGAAAAATTTTACACCCATTTGCATCAACTTTAGTTCCTGCAGGGGTATTTGGACATTTATCTTGTTCATCAAAAATACCATCATGATCACTGTCTGTTTTTGGCTCTTCTATGACAACTACTTCTTCTTTTTCTTCCACTACTTCAACGATTTTTGGAGCTGTTTTTTGTGTAACAGTTTTTTGTGTAGCAAAAGAGTATGTCACTCCAACAAGTGTCATAAGATTATTATCAGAATATTTGTTATGCGCACTTCCTATTTTTGCAAGGTACGTAGCTTCGAGTTTGATTGCCCAGTTTTTTGCAAAAGGAATTTTTGCTCCGACACCTGCATCTAAAAACATTCCTGTTTGATTGGATGTTGTTTCATCAGAGATATTTTCAATACCTAACCCCATTTTTACAAAGGGTATAAAGGTGGCTGTCTTTTCAAGAGTATAAACACCATTGAAAGCACCACGTGTAATTTGCGTATCACTACCTGTTTTATAATCAACACCACGTGAGTGAAAGAGTGAGAACTCAGGACTTATTGTATTCTTTAGTGTATTAAACTGGAATTCAAGACCTCCTGTAAAATAGCCATCATCTTTTATATTGAGATTTCCTTCTGCGATATTGTATCCTATCATCGGAGAAATTTCATATTTGTAATTACTTGCTCCAAAGAGTGTTCCTGCTAGCAAGAGTGAGAGTAGTGTTTTTTGCATCATTGATTCCTTGTTTTTTTTTGAGACTATGATTATCTTGGGTCTGTAATATAGCCTGTAATTGCAGATGCCGCAGCAACTGCTGAATTTGCCAGGTAGACTTTGGAAGAACGACTTCCCATACGACCGACAAAGTTTCTGTTTGTTGTGCTGATAGCTACTTCTTCATCACCTAAAATTCCCATGTACCCACCAAGACAGGCTCCGCATGTAGGGTTGCTTACAACACCGCCGGCATCGACAATAATGTCGATATAGCCCAGATGATTTGCTTCACGCAGGATTTTTTGTGTTCCCGGTGTGACAATGAGACGAACATCAGGATGGACCTTTTGTCCTTTGAGTATCTCAGCGGCTACTTTGAGGTCAGCAAGCCGACCGTTTGTACAGCTTCCTATAAAAGCCTGGTCCACTTTAATCTTATCTTCGACAGCTTTTTTGACTGAGTGTCCGTTTGACGGCAAGAAAGGATAGGCAATAACGGGATCAAGATTGGCAACATCAATCTCTAAAACCTGAACATACTCTGCATCTTCATCAGAGTAGTGAATGCGAGGTTCACGGGCGAGGTTTTTGTCTGCCAAAAACTCCGCTGTAATCTCATCATAGGCAACAATACCGTTTTTTGCACCGGCTTCAATCGCCATATTACACATAGAAAATCTGTCATCTATTGTTAGGTGTTTAATCGTACTTCCTGTAAACTCCAAGGTTTTGTAGAGTGCACCGTCCACACCGATAAGACGAATAATCTCCAGGATAATATCTTTTCCTGTTGTATATTTTGCGGGTTTTCCTGAGAGTACAACTTTGATAGATTCAGGTACTTTAAACCAGTTTCCGCCTGTAATCATGGCAAAAGCAAGATCCGTTGAGCCCATTCCTGTTGAAAATGCGCCAAGTGCTCCGTGTGTACATGTATGAGAATCTGCGCCGATGATTACATCACCCGGAATGATAAGTCCTTTTTCCGGTAAAAGGGCATGCTCGATGCCCATGTCTTTTTCATCAAAATAGTTTTTGAGCTGGTGTTTTTTGGCAAAATCACGGGAAATTCTTGCCTGATTTGCCGATGCGATGTCTTTTGCCGGAATAAAGTGATCAAGAACAATGGAAAAACCGTCTGGATTTGCCAGTTTTTGTGCACCGCTATCTTCAAAAGCTTTGATAGAAATAGGTGTAGTAATATCGTTTCCGATAACCATATCAATATCGCAACGGATAATTTCACCCGCTTTTACTTCACGACCGATATGCTGTGAGAATATTTTTTCAGTTATAGTTTGACCCATGATGGTGACCCTCTTATAATATAATTAATTGTGCGATTATATCATAAGAGGTTTAAAACGATATTTCAGGAGATGCTAGATTTGATATTTAATGGCTTTTTTAGTAAATTCGGTTGAACAAAAGAACAGAGCGATAAAAACAGGATTAAATATGATAACATCATCTTCAAGCGTTTCAAAAACAGTAAAACTGAAACCTTCTCCGTCATTGGGATTTTGAGGTGTGATAACAAACTTCAAAGGTGCAAGTGCCCGTGACATGTTAATAATGTTTTTTTCCACTTTTGAATTTACCCCGTGTAAGATATTAAAATCTTTTTCTTCAGCTTCCCTGTGTGCAACGAGGATATTTTGAATCAGATCTATCTTGTCTTTAAAAACTACTTTGTTCCATTTTATGATTGTATTGTTTGAAGCAATTTGGCAGTTTTTTTGCATAAGCGGATGCGGTTTTTTTGCACGCATGGCTTCAATAAGAGCAAGTAAATAGTTGACACCACCTATGTTTTGGGCTGCTTTTGTTAAAAAAAGATGTAAAAACTCTTTTGTTTTTTGGTCTAGATTGTTAAAATTACACATTGTTTTTTCCTTGTTAATTTGTTATTATAACATTATTATTGGCTGTTTGAATTCTTAAACAAAGTGTGAACTCAGTTTGGCTTAAGCAAATCATAATGACAAAACTATTATGATGTCAAAAGTAAAAGAAGACAAAAATAGTCTGATTTAAAAATATAACCCAATTAAGAGGTAAAAATATGCAAGTTTATTTAGACAATAACGCTACTACAATGTGTGACCCACAGGTAGTAGAGGTAATGCAACCATTTTTCAGTGAAATTTACGGAAATCCTAATTCACTGCACAAGTTTGGTACAGCTTCACACCCATACTTAAGAAAAGCAATCGATCAGGTATATACAGCAATTAATGCCAGTGACAATGATGATGTTGTATTTACATCATGTGCAACAGAATCAAATAACTGGGTTTTAAAATCTATCTATTTTGATAAAATCGTAAATGGCGAGAAAGATCATATCATAACAACAGAAGTTGAACACCCGTCAGTTCTAGCTACATGTAGATGGCTTGAAGAGCAGGGTGTAAAAGTAACATACCTTCCGGTAAATGAAGAAGGAATTGTTGAAGCACATACTGTAAAAAGCTTCATCACAGACAAAACTGCACTTGTGAGTGTTATGTGGGCTTCGAATGAAACAGGAATGATTTTTCCTATTAAAGAAATAGGTGGAATCTGTAAAGAAAAAGGTGTACTTTTTCATTCGGATGCTGTTCAGGCAGTTGGAAAAATTCCGGTTGATCTGCAAGATGTTCATGTAGACTTTTTAAGTATGTCTGCACATAAATTTCATGGCCCAAAAGGTATTGGTGCTCTTTATATTAAAGATTCTCAGCCTTTAACACCGTTATTGCACGGTGGTGAGCAGATGGGTCACCGTCGTTCGGGAACACTGAATGTTCCTTATATAGTAGGTATGGGAAAAGCTATCGAACTTGCTACAACAAACATTGAAGAGACAATGGCGTCTATTCGTGCTAAACGTGACAGACTTGAAGATGCACTTTTGGAACTGAGTGATACTTTTGTTGTCGGGAACCGTGAAAACCGTACACCAAATACAATTCTTATTTCAATTCGTGGAGTTGAGGGTGAAGGTATGCTTT
>JALSKR010000021.1 GCA_026988735.1 Sulfurimonas sp. | reverse complement strand
GCAGCCTATGGCTGTTTGGAACTTCCTTTACATGTAAACGCTTTACATGTAAAGAAACTGGCACCTGTTTTGTCTGTGTATGCAAAAAAAATCTCTGCAAGAAAACTCCAAAAAGGAGAGTGTGTCGGTTATGGAGCAGTTTTTGAAGCAACGGCTTCTTGCAGCGTGTCAAATTATGATTTTGGTTACGGTGACGGATTTTTACGAAGCTGTTCGCACAACTATGTGACGCCTGAGAGCATAAAAATAGCAGGGAGAATTTCTATGGATAACGCATCATTTCTTACATGTAAAGAAGAACTGCTGATTTTCAACGATGCAAGAGAGGCTGCCAGGTATGCAGGAACAATCAGTTATGAAATGCTGACATCTTTAAAAGCATATCTGCCGAGAAAAGTTATAAGTTAAGCTATTTTTACAATCGCTTCAGCAAACATAACACCATCTATGCCCAACAGTGCCATCTCTTCTATCTCATCTTCACTCTCTATATGTACTAATATCTTTGCATCAAACAAATAGTTTTCAGCAATTTTTTGGGCAGTTTTTGCCAAATTTTGTTCTACATGTATATAACTTGCACCCAAAGCAGAAGCATAAATAAGTTCAGTGACATTATGAACTTTTAGTGCAAACTTTATAGCATTTTGATTGAGGTATTCAATAATATCAAGGTTTTTCTCTTCAAATTCAAGGTAAATTGTCGAAGATGGCGGTGTCTGAACAATCGCGTCTATGTCAAACACATGATAAAATCTTTCACTCTCTATAAATCTATGACCAAATAAAAGCATCATTTCCCCTTTTCTAAACATTCACGAGAACAGTAGTATTTGCCGTTGCTGAGAATGCACTCTTGTATCTCTGCATAAACGCCACAGCTTGCACACTCCACCATTTCATCGGCATCAGGTTTTTTGGAGTCTTTTGTCGTGCTTTTTTTTGTAACTTTTGCTTCTGGTTTTGCCTTGAAAAACAGAAAGTAAACCGCGGCGATTACTGCACCGATAATCAGTATTTTAAGTATCATAATTCTTCTCCTAGAAGTAAATAGTGTCTGTTCTTTGTCTCAATAATTCTATGCTGCATAGGAATATCCGCATCAATTTCATCAAAAACTTTTTCACCTTTGTAAAAAAGCAGTTTTGAGTGTGCATCCCGAAAATTTTTACTTAAATCTAAAAGCATTTTTGTATCGGTAACGGCACGTGATGTTATAAGATCAAACACTTTTGGCTCCATCTCCTCAACACGTTTTTTGATAACTTGTACATTTTCAAGTCCTAAATCGGCTTTGATAAACTGTAAAAAACTTGCTCTTTTTGTAAGTGGTTCTACCAGTGTAACCTGTGTCTGTGGCAGGGCAAAGGCAAGTATCATCCCCGGGAATCCTGCTCCTGTTCCTATATCCATTAGTGTATCTACTTTTGGCAAAAAACTGACAGGAAAGACAGCATCATAAATGAATTCATTTAAAGTTTGCTCATTTTTAGCACCTGTGAGATTATGGATTTTGTTCCATTTAAAGAGATGCTCTTTATATTTTTGTACTTTTTGAAAAAAATCATTTGGTAAGTTTATTTTGTCATTTGTCAGTATTGTCTTTAAATCCAATAAAATATCCTTTAAAAAGGATATTTTATCTGAATATTATTTAATAGAATGTAAATTGCAGGAATTCAGAATTTATTATGAAAATATTTTTTTCATAGCAGTAAAGAAAATTTTGAATAATCCCCTGTTTCCGACAAGTTCATCAATAAACTCATCATAAGTGATTTGCTTCTCTTCAAAAAAACCTCGTAAGTATTTTTCACTTGCTTCCATTCCCCCTTCTTGTTCTATTTCTAAGAGTTTTTCATAAATTGGGG